>JAYVLW010000536.1:0-25701 GCA_043759315.1 Myxococcales bacterium | reverse complement strand
CGTGTATCTGTACCGTTCGCGGCCTGGACTCATCATGAAGCGCATGATCGCCGAGACCACGTCCGTGCCAGCCGAGGCGCCCCGCGTCGACCCGCGTTTGATCCTGAGCCTCGCCGCAGTCTACGTGGTGTGGTCGTCCACGTACCTCGCGATGCGCATCGCGGTGCATGATCTACCGCCCCTGCTGATGGCGAGCCTGCGCTTCGTGGCGGCGGGAGCGGTGATGCTGCTGATCGCGCTGCGACGGGGTGCGACCTGGCCGACCATGCGCGAGTGGCTGCGCGTGCTGCCGATCGGCGGTCTGTTGTTTCTCGGCGGTAACGGGCTCGTGGCCATCGCCGAGCGCAGCGTGTCCTCGGGCGGCGCCGCGGTGGTGTGCGCGACGATGCCGCTGTGGATCGGTGTGCTCGGCATGCTGACCGGTGAGCGTCCGAGCAAGCGCGAGTGGTTCTCCCTCGGTGTCGGCTTCGTGGGGGTCGTCGTGCTGATGGGCGGTCCATCGCTCTCGGGCGAGCCCGTCCACTTGGTCCTCCTGATGTTCTCACCGGTGTGCTGGGCACTCGGTTCGATCCTCGCCCGCAAGCTTCCGGGCACCGCCGCGAAGGACAGCTTCATGCTGCCGGCGATGGAGATGCTCACCGGTGGTGTGCTGCTGTTCGTGGTCGCCGCGATCCGCGGCGAGCGGATCCCCACCGATGCGAGCGCCGAGTCGTGGCTCGCGCTCGTGTACCTCTGGGTGTTCGGATCGCTGGTCGCCTTCACCGCGTACAGCTGGCTCCTCCGCAACGCGCGCCCGGTTGTCGCGACGAGCTACGCGTACGTCAATCCGGTGCTCGCCGTGGTGATGGGCGCGGTGATCTCCGGCGAGCCGCTCGGCGTCACCACCGTGATCGCGAATATCCTGATCATCGGCGCGATCTGGCTGGTCCTGCGACGCCAGCGCGCGATTCCCACCAAGGGCTGAGCCGCTGTGGCAGGCGCGCACGGCGGGCCGACGCGGCACGCGGGGTTGGCGTGGCACGCCCGGTGCTCGCTTGTCGGGCATGCCCTCGACCCCTGACTTCGATTCGCTGCGCGGCTATGTGCCCGCGCGGCCCCGTGATCCGTCGCACGCCGTGGAGTCCTCGAGGGTCAGCGTCATGGACTGGCTGCTGGCGGTCGGGCGGGTGGTCGCCCGCAAGATGAAGCCCATCCCGACCTCCCCCATGGTGCGGATCCACCCCCGACGCTAGCCAAAGTGGCGCCCGGGTACGCCATTCGCTACCCTTTCCGAGATGTTCCGCCGCTTCCTCGGGATCGCCATCGCCGGCGCGCTACTCGCGACCGTGCCGGGGTGCGGTGGAACCAAGAAGCCGGTGAAGACGACAAAGGCGAAGAAGAAGGGCGCGACGAAACGCTCCCTCCTCTCGGAGGCCCGCGAGGACGCGAAGGCCGGTGACATCGACTCCGCGGATCAGAAGTACGCAGAGGCGTACCAGATCGACAAGGAGCTCGACATCCTCGAGGAGCGCGTCGACTTCCTGATCCACGCGGGCCGCGCGACCCGCGCGCAGGAAGCCGCGAAGGCCTACTACGACGCGAACGCGACCAGCATTCCGGGCTACCGGCTGTACGCCGAGGCACTGCTGGCGGGCAGCAAGGGCACCGAAGCGCTCGAGGTCGCGGACCAGATCCTCGGCATGAACGCCGACGATGCCGCGGGCCACGACAAGCGCGGCCGCGCGCTCCTGCTCCTCGACAAGAACCAGGAGGGCCTCGACGAGCTGCGCCGTGCGGTGCAACTCGACCCGAAGAGCGCGCAGTTCCACATGTCGCTCGGCACCGCGCTCCACAAGATGAACGAGATCAACGAGGCCGCACTCGAGTTCCGCGCGGCGCTCAAGAGCGCCCCCGAGGACGCAAGCGCGCACGTGCTGCTCGGCATGGCGCTGCGCGATCAGAACGAGCTCGACGAATCAAAGCAGTTCCTCGACAAGGCCCTCGAGCTCGATCCGAACAACGGGCAGGCCTACTTCGAGCTCGGCGTGCTCTACAACCGCCAGGGCAAGCAGGCGGATGCCGAGGTGGCGTTCGCGAAGGCAGTGCAGAAGTCACCGAACGAATCGCGGTTCTGGTACGCGTACGGCGAGATCTATCGCGTCCAGGAGCGGTTCGACGACGCGATCAACGCGTACCGCAAGGCCGTGGATCTCGATCCGCCGTATCCCAAGGCCATCGCGAAGCTCGGGCTGCTCCTCGTCGAGCGCAAGCAGTTCGACGACGCCGAGGCGTTCCTGATCCAGGGCATCCGCAAGGACAGCAAGAACGCGGTCAACTACCTCCACCTCGGTGCGGTGTACGCGGCCAAGAAGAAGAACAAGCTGGCGATCGAGAACTTCCAGAAGTTCCTCGAGCTGGCGGCCAAGAACGACCCGGATCGCCCGCGCGCCAAGGATGCGATTCAAGAGCTGAAACGGCGCTGAGCCCGTCGCCGGCTGGGGTGGAGCTGGGCTTCACCATCCGTTATCGTTGACAGGTCATCCGTTCGTAGAGTAGACATGTATCCGTTATGACGGATACGACGATCGACGTCGCGGCGCGGGCCGCCGAGCTCGAGGGTAAGGACGCGCTCGAGATCCTTCGCTGGGCCAGCCGTACGGTTGGACCCAAGTTGACGTTCGCGACCGCGTTCGGGCCCGAGGGCGGCGTGATCGTCGATCTGATCGCGAAGGCCGGGCTGCCGATCGATGTATTCACCCTCGACACAGGCGTGCTGTTTCCCGAGACCTACGCCCTGTGGCGCGCCCTCGAGACGACCTACGGCCTGACCATCCGGGCCGTCCGTCCCGAGCAGACGATCGAGGCGCAGACGTTGAGTCACGGCGCGACGCTGTGGGAGCGCGACCCGGATCGTTGCTGCGAGCTGCGCAAGGTGCAGCCGCTGCGCGCCGCGTTGACCGGCTTCGAGGCCTGGATCACCGGGATCCGTCGCGAGCACACGCCGGAGCGAAGCGCCGCGAAGGTGGTCGAGCAAGATCGCACGTTCGGCCTCGTCAAGATCAACCCGCTCGTCGGGTGGACGCACGACGAGGTGTGGGCGCACATCTACGCGAACGACGTCCCGTACCACGAGCTTCACGATCGCGGGTTTCCGTCGATCGGTTGTCAGCCGTGCACGTCGGCGGTGGGTGCGGGCGAAGACGCGCGCGCCGGCCGCTGGCGTGGCGCTGCGAAGAAGGAGTGCGGGCTCCACGTCTCGCCCCGCACCGACGCGCCCATCTCCCTCATCACGCCGCCCACCGGGGGCCGGCCTCGCACAGGAGCCTGAGATGTCCACGCCCGTCGCTCTCTACCCCGTGTTTCTCAAGCTCGATGGCCTTACGGTCGTCGTCGTCGGTGGCGGGCCGGTCGCTGCGGGCAAGCTCGACGGCTTGCTGGTCGCCGGCGCGCGCGTCACCGTGATCGCGCCGGAGATCACGGGCGCGATCCGGGCCCTCGAGTCCGCGCAGGTACGCCTCGTGCGCCGCGCGTTCGTCGCCTCGGATCTCGATGGCGCGCGCTGGGTCGTGGCGGCGGCACCGCCCGACGTCAACTCGCAGGTCGCGGCGGCGGCAACCGCACGCGGTCTGTTCGTCAACGCCGTCGACGATACGGCCGCCGCGTCGGCGTACCTCGGCGGTGTGATCCGGCGCGGCGAGGTGGAGGTCGCGATCTCCACCGGCGGCACGGCGCCGGCCCTCGCCGGCCTGCTGCGCGAGGCGCTCGATGCGCTGCTTCCCGTCGAGCTCGATCGCTGGGTCGACGTCGCGAAGCGTGCGCGCGCGGACTGGAAGCGCTCGAACGTGCCGATCACGCAGCGTCGCTCGCTACTGCTCCGCACGCTCGTGCAGCTCTATCGCGCCGACGCGCTCGTCAGCGAACGGGGCGCCGCGTGACCGGCTTCGTCTCGCTCGTCGGCGCGGGACCCGGCGATCCGGAGCTCCTCACGCTGCGCGCCTTGCGCCGCTTGCGCGACGCCGATCTCGTCCTCAACGACGCGCTCGTGCAGAGCGACCTGCTCGAGCTCGCCCCGAAGGCGCAGCGGTTCTACGTCGGCAAGCGCGCCGGTCGACACTCGATCGATCAGGACGGCATCCACCGCCTGATGGTCCGTGCGGCCCGTCGCGGCCAGCGCGTGGTCCGGCTCAAGTGCGGCGACCCATTCGTGTTCGGTCGTGGCGGTGAAGAAGCCCTCTCCCTCGAACAGGCCGGCGTGGCGTACGAGGTCGTCCCCGGCATCAGCTCCGCGCTCGCCGCGCCCGCGCTCGCCGGCATCCCGGTCACCCACCGCGGTCTCGCCTCCGGGTTCGCGGTTGTCTCCGGTCACGCCGAGTCCGCGTACGGCCCGATCCTCGATGGCATCGCGCCCGGTTCGCTCACGCTGGTCGTGCTGATGGGGGTGCGCACGCGCGCCGCGATCGCCGCACACTTGATCCGGCGCGGCTGGGCGGCGGCGACGCGCGCCGCGATCGTCCACGGCGCGTCGCATCCCGGCAGCCACACCTGGCTCGGCGACCTCGCCACCCTCGGCACCGCCGAGCTGTCCCCCACCGAGCTTCCCGGCGTGCTCGTGATCGGAGACGTCGTCGGACTGGCGACCCAGATCGCCGCCGCCCCCGCGTCGTCACAGCCCGTGATCGCACAGAGGTACCTATGAGCGTCGTCGACGTCCCGCCACCTCCCCCACCCGGCCGTCTCGGGTTCGCCCGCCACGAGGACGTGGATCTGTTCGTGCACAAGCTCGAGGCGTTCGAGTCCGGCGCGCTGTCCGCCGACGACTGGCGCGGGTTCCGGCTCCTGAACGGCGTCTACGGTCAGCGCCAGGACGGCGTGATGATGATCCGCGCGAAGCTGCCCGGCGGCTTTGTCACGCCTGCGCAGCTCGAGGCGCTCGCCCGGGTGGCCGAGACGTACGGCGGCGGCAAGGGCCACATCACCACCCGCCAGAACGTCCAGTACCACTTCGTGCGCACCGCGGATGTCGAAGGCGCGCTGCGGATCCTCGCCGACGCCGGCATCACGACCAAGGAGGCGTGCGGCCACTCCGTGCGCAACTGGACCTGCTGCCCGTTCGCGGGCGTCGCGCACGACGAGCCGTTCGACCCCTCGCCCTACGTCGAGGCGCTCGCCCGTCACCTGCTGCGCGGTCCGTACTCGTCCACGCTGCCGCGCAAGCTCAAGCCCTCGCTCGGCGGCTGCTGCGGCACCGATTGCTCGCAGGCGTTCATCAACGACCTCGGCTTCCTCGCGCGCAAGCGCGGCGACGAGCTCGGCTTCCAGCTCCTCGCGGGCGGCGGCCTGTCCACCCTCCGCCGCAGCGCGATCACCGTCGAGGCGTTCGTGCCGCAGGCCGAGCTGCTCGAGGCCGCGGACGCCGTGATCCGCGTGTTCCACCGCATCGGCAATCGCCACAACCGCGCCAAGGCGCGCCTCAAGTGGGCGATCGACAAGATCGGCGTCGAGGCGTTCCTCGCCGAGTACCGCGCCGAGCGCGACACGATCCGCGCGGAGGGCGGCGTACCGCTCGTGCTGCCGCCCCAGCCCGCACCAGCCGCGCGGCGTCCGCTCCTCGCCCAGGTCTCCGAACCCGATCCGGGCCACGCCGCATGGGCGCGATACAACGTGCGCGCGCAGAAGCAGACCGGCTTCTCCTCCGTCGTGATCCGCCTCGTCCTCGGCGACATCTCCGCCGCGCAGCTCCGCGCTCTTGCCCCGCTCGTCGTCCAGTTCGGCGAGGGCGAGCTGCGCACCACGAACGAGCAGAACCTCGTCCTCCGCTGGGTGCCCGATGCTCGCCTCGTCGCGCTTCACAAGGAGCTCGTGCGCGTGGGCCTCGCGCTCGGCGGCGCGAACTCGCTCGCCGACGTGGTCTCGTGCCCGGGCGCGTCGAGCTGCAAGCTCGCCGTGACCGCGTCGCGCGGCCTGGGCGCGCAGCTCACCGACCTCCTCGATCGCCGCCCCGATCTCGTCGCCGCGGCGCGCGGCCTCGACGTCAAGGTCTCCGGCTGCCCGCACGGCTGCGGCCAGCACTACATCGCCGGCATCGGCTTCCAGGGTGGCATGCGCAAGCTCGCCGGTCGTCCCGCGCCGCAGTACCTCGTCTACGTGGGCGGTGGCATCGGCGCCGACCGCGCGGACTTCGGCCGGCTGATCGGCAAGGTCCCGGCGCGGCGCGCCGCGCAGACGCTCGAGCGCCTGCTCGACTTCTATGTCGCCGAGGGCGGGACCGGGCACGCGTTCTGGGCCAGCGTCCCCGCCGATCGCCTGAAGGCGCTGATCGCCGATCTCACCGAGCTGTCCGAGGCCGAGGCCGTGGAGTCCGACTTCGTGGACCTCGGCGAGAGCCGCGCGTTCGAGGTGCAGACCGCCGAAGGCGAGTGCGCCAGCTGAGCGATCAGTCCCAGATCGTCGTGACCAGCGCCGACGCCGTGACGTTCTCGTCGGCGGTGATCAGCGGTAGATCCATCGCCCGCGCGGCGGCGATGATCATCCGATCGAAGGGATCCGCGACGGTCTCGAGGCGGGCGAACTCACGCGCATGCGCGCGGTCGAGTGGCTCGAGCAGGAACGGGCCTGCATCCAGAAGCACCTCGACCTGCTCGGGGCCGAGCACCTTGCGGCCGGCCTCCCGCAGCAACGTCAACTCGATGGCCACGATCGCCGGGATCGAGATCTGCGCGCGACCGGCATCTGCATCGCGAAGCCACCGGGCCGCCGCCCGCCCGAGCCGCTTCGGGCTCGTTGCGTGCCAGATCAGGGCGTGCGTATCGATGCAGGCTCGCTTCACCGGCGCCGACCTCGTGCGGGCTCCACGAGGCGGGCAGACAGTAGGCGCCGAGCCTGCTTGAGCTCGTCGAGGCCGACGTCTTCGAACTGCCCGGCGAACATTCCCATCGTGCGGCGAAACGGTGGCCGGCGCGTGGGCGGGCGCACGTCCGCACGGAGGAGCTTCACGATCGCCGCTGACACCGTCGTTCCCTCACGGCGCACCTTGGACTTCACGGCATCGAGAAGCTCCGGATCGATGCGCACGGTCACGACCGAGGTTGCCGCCATGTATTACATCGTAGTTCAAACGTATGACATCGGCAAGGTCCCGCGCATGCGGTTGGGTGTCCCGGCGACGCGCGGACGTACGGCCGACTTCCCCGGGTTCGTGCAGACAAGTCCACGCTGATCTATCAGCTGGGGCTCGACGGCATTCGCAGCGTCGCGTACGAGGACACCGAGCACTTCCAGATCACCCGCGACTTCCTGAACGGGCGGGAGCGGTTCTTCAAGCACCTGTTCTGACCAGGTGTGGATCCGACAGTCAGCTCTGTCGGTCTTCTTGGCAGGACCCGACCAGGGCGGCAGCCAACGCGGACCTCGACGGGTACGGGACTTGCTCGACTGGTCCGCATGCGTCGCCACCTCGCTCTCGCCCTCGCGCTCGCCCTCTCGGGGTGCGGCCAGGCGCCGGCGCCTGGCGACAAGCCCAGCGCCACGACGCGAGCGGCGGAGCTGCAGCGGACCAGCGCCATCGACGCGTTCGTCCACGCGGGCCGCACGCCGCTGGCCTACCGCGATCTGTCGATCGCATTGCGCGAGCACGCCCCCGACAGTCCAGAGGAAACCGAGCGCCGGCTGGTGTCGCTCGCGCTGTTCCCCGTGAGCCAGATCTCCGACACCTCCCCGGATGCCCAGGTCCAGAGCCTCGCTCTCACCGTGTGGCCCACGCTCCTCGCGCCACCGGATGTGCCGATCGACGCCGACGTGTGGCCACGTACCGACGAGGACGAGTGGGCGTACCTCGAGCGAATGTGCCGCGAGGATCGGGAGCTCCGCTGCGCGACCGTCGTGCCGGAGTTCCGTGCGCAGGTGGTCGCCGCCGCCGTCGCCGACCGTGCATTGTCGCGCGTGAAGCGCGCGATCGCCTCGTGCGTCGACTGCCGCGACGAGGGCTGGCGGAAGGTCCGGCGCGGATGGGAAGGCGTGGCGCGGACCGCCGCGGCCGGCCTCGCGGAGGTCGATCACCGGAGCCGCGTCGCGATGTGGCCACTCGCCGGCGCGGCAGCGAGCCACGAAGACCTCGCGCCCGATGTGGAGATCGAGATCGGACCGGCGAGCGAGCTGGCGTTCGATGGCTACCGCTTCGACAGCTCGTTCCGCTTGCCCATCCTCCGCGATGCCCGCCGCAAGGGATCGGTCGCGTTCCACATGCAGCCCGAGGCACCCGTCCGGCAGCTCGCGGAGCTCCTCCGCGATGCGCGCGTCGCGGGCTTCGCGACGATCTCGTTGATCGCGCGCGAGCCAACCTATCCGTGGGGACGGCGCGCGTACGCCCTGTCGACGTCCGATGCCGTCGTACGCACGGCGTTACCACTGCAGGCGTTCCTGCGCGAGCTCGACGCGGGCACCACCGCTATGGCAGCGTGTCGAGCGCTCGCTCGAGCTGGCTCGGCAGATCACGCAGCGTCCATGCCCGGTTCCCGAACAGGATCTCCAGCGTCCTGTTAAGGCGGAGCATCGCCTTGTCGATCATCGCCTTCGCGGCGGGATCGTTCTCGATCGCCCGACCGAAGCGCTGCCAGTCCTGCTCGCACGCGGCGAGCGGCGCGTGGATGCGCTCGCGGGCCATCCGGGCGCGCTCGTCGTGCGCGTCGTCGTCGGCGATGCGCTCGATCAGCGCGATGGTGTCGCCGAAGTCGCCGAGCAGATCGCCCGCGTGCTTGCCCATGTACTTGCCGAGCGCGCGCACGCCGGCTTCCGGCTTGTCGGCGCCAGCGCGCGCGATGTCGCACAGATCATCGAGCCGGCCCGCGAGGCGCTGATCGGGCGCGGGCTTGTTGAGGCACCCCGCCGTCGTCTTCACCGCGAACATCGCACCACCGGCGACGAACGCCACCGCGAACCATGCCTTGGCTGTCATGCCTCGGAATGTAGCTCGGCCTTGGGCAGCGTGCTCGTAGGACTCGACGGTCCCACGGAGGCACCCTTGCCGGCCGTCATGCACACGGCGAGACCGAGGAACCCCACTCCCGCAGCGACCAGCGGCCATGCATCGAGCCAGCCGCGATCGATCAGAAACCCGCCGGTCGGCGGCGCCATCATCATCGCGAGCGAGCTCAGGGATCCGGAGATGCCGATCGCCACGCCCTGCTCGTGACGGCCCACGGCCTGCGTGATCCGGCTCGTGATCACGGGGCGCAGGACGCCGTTGCCGAACGAGTTCACCACCGTGATGCCGAGCATCGGCACGTAGCTGTGGCTCGGCACGAGCACGATCAGGGTGTACGCACCGACGATCGCGATGAAGCCCGCGATGCTGAGCTGGAACTCGCCGTACTTCTTGACCAGGCGGCCGATGATGCCGCCCTGCCAGACGATGCCGACGAAGCCGGCGAACGCGAACAACAAGCCCACCTCGCGCGCCGTCCACGGCATCGGGGGATCGCCGTGCACGAACCGCCGCTCCGCGAACAGCGCGAAGCCGCTGATGAAGATCGAGAACGAGAAGGTGTAGAGGAAGAACTGGAGATACAGGCCGCGCAGCTGCGGGCGGCGCAGGTACTGGGAGTACGCCGCCACGTCGAACGCACCCGGCCGCTTGCCGCCGGGCCCCATGGGACCCGCGTCGGGCGTCAGGTCCTTCGGCTTCGTCTCCTTCGGGAGCATCGTGTAGGTCGCGAGGATCGAGCACGCGGACAGGCAGGCCGCGACGATGAACGGGAGGTGCATGCCGTACTGGCCGAGCCAGCCGCCGAGCGCCGGCCCGAACATGAAGCCGATGCCGAACGCCACGCCGATCACGCCGAACGACTTCGCGCGGTTCTCCGGGGTCGTGTGATCCGAGATGTACGCCTGCGCGAGCGACAGGTTGCCGGCGGTGATGCCGTCGAGGATGCGGCCGAGGAACACCATCCACAGCGCCGTCGAGGTGCCCAGGACGATGAACCCGAGGCAGGTGCCGGCCTGGCTGATCATCAGGAGCGGCTTGCGCCCGTAGGTGTCGGAGAGCTTGCCGATGATCGGCGTCGAAACCAGGGAGCTGACCGCGTAGCAGGAGACGATCAGCGTCGCGGTCAGTGGCGACGCACCGAAGCGCTCTGCATACAGGCCGAGGAGCGGGATCACGATGGTGAACCCGAGGACATCGACGAGCACGATCAGGAAGATCGGCAGAAGCGGAGACCGCTGCCTCATGCGGCCCGCAGGATCGCGTAAACCCGCCGAAACCAAAATCCCGCGGCCAACCTTTCGACCGTCATCTGCGTTACCCTAGGGGTGGATGGCGACTTCCAAGCGTGCCGTTGCCGCGCTCGTGGCCTGCGTCTTGATGGCGACCGGCTGTTTTGGTTACAACAAGTCCGCAAAGCGCTGGTCGTATGTGGGCGACACCATCCTGCTGCTCGGGGGCGGTGGCGTGATCGCCGCAGACCTCGCCACCAAGGGCAAGGACTGCATGGAGACCACGATCATGAAGTGCGAGTACAAGCCGCCGATCTCGGGCGCGCTCGTGGTCGGCGCCGTGCTCGTGGCCGCGGGCCTGTTCGGCTACATCTTCAATGCGACGCGCGACAACGTGAAGACGTCGCGCTGACTACGGCTTGATCTCGAACTTCCACTTCGCGCCTTCGGTGCCGAGGCCTGCCGCGTTGCTCGGATCCTCGTAGCCGAAGTTGATCTCGCCGCGCGCCTCGTAGATGCCTTTCGGCGCGGTGCAGGTCACGGCCGCCGACAGGATGCCGTTCTCGAGCTTGAGCTGATCGCCCTTGAGCTCCTTCGCGTCGCACTTGAAGTCGGGCGGTACGGTGACCTTGAACATGCGCGGCGTCTTCGACGAGTAGGTCAGCCAGCCCGCGAGCTTGACCGACATCGCCAGCGTGAACTTGTCATTGGGCTTGACGTCCTTCGGCGTGTCGCCCGTGGTGACGACGTACTCCTTGATCTTGGCGATCAGCTCCCCGACCTTCTTGTCCCGCGCATCGAGATCCGCGGGCGCAGCGGTGGTGGTAACCAGCGCGACCTTCCCGTCGAGATCGACGACGATCGAGGCCGGACCGGTCAGGCCCATCTGCTTCATGAGGAGCGTCGCGCCCTTGCCGAACGCCACCGAGCCCTGTCCCACGCCTTCGCTCTCGCGGATCGGATCGAGCTTCTTCGCATCACCCTTGCCGCCGTTGATGTGCGCAACGATGTAGGCGCGGCCGTTCTCCTTGAGCGTCACGATGCGCGCGAGGTCATCCACACAGGTCTTGACCTTCGTCGCGCAGAACCAGTGGATGACGACCTTGCCGGCCGAGTCCTTCACCGAAGGCACGTCGTAGAGCCAGTCGCGCTTGCTCCAGGTGGCGGCGCCCATCACCGTGAGCTGATCGCCGACGGCGGGGAGCTTGGCGGGCTCGGGCGCCGGCTTCTTCGCGGGTTGCGCGATGGCGGTGGCCGCCATGGCTCCGAGGATGACTGCGGAGAACGAGGCTAGCTTCATGGTGGGAAACATAGCGCGAGGGAAACCGGGCGGTTCGCGAGTGGGCGTGAAAGTGCGCCGACCTTTGCGAGCGGCAGCGTCGTGCCGAGCTTGCGAGGCATCAAGTGTTGTGCCGAGCTTGCGAGGCATCAAGTGTTGTGTGCGGGCCGGGTCTCGTGCGTTGCTCTGGGACGGTGTCCCGGGGCCTCGTATTCATGACTCTGATCGGGTGCTCGGGCGGGGCGTCGCCACCGCCGCAGCCGCCCCACCCGCCTCCGCCGCAGCCGGCGCCCCTCGACGCTACGATCGATGCGCCTCCCTTGCCCGCGCTGCGCGGCGAGGCCTGTGGCGCCACGCACGGTTGCGCCGACGGGCTGACCTGTGCGGATGCGCCGGGCGGGTACTGCACCTCGGCGTGCGGCCTCGCCGGGGCGATCTGCCCCGATGGAAACTGTGTCGCCACCGCACGGTCCGGAGAGCAGTGCCTGAAGCGCTGCGAGCGCGACGCGGACTGCCGCACCAGCGAGGGCTACCTCTGCGACCCGCAGTGGAGGTCGTGCTTGATCCCCAACGTGGCGGTGATCGTACCGAAGCAGTGCCCCGCGCCGCGCGGCCTCGCTCGGGACAAGGCGTTCGGTGCGAGCCTCGCGCTGTCGAGCGCGGTGACGCCGGGGCTCTATCAGAACGATCCGAGCGCGATCCTCACCGACACCGGCGACATACTCGCGGTGTTCGGATCGCGGCGCGGCATCGCGGATCCCGGCCAGCTCGGTTCGGCGCTGGTCGGCCCGCGCGGTGTCACGCCGACGGGATTCCCCGTCGACTCCGGTGATCGCTCCCAGGTCCGCGTCACGCGCGACAACAAAGGCATCTTCTACGCGGTGTGGCTCGAGGCCGAAGGCAAGCACCGGCAGATCGCCCTCGCGCGCTCGCGCGACGGCGGCAAGACCTGGACCGGACCGCACCCCGTCGACGCGGCGGACTGCGACGAGCGCGAGCGCGACTGCCTCGACCGCCCGATGATCGCGGTCGGCCCGGCCGCACCGAGCACCGGCACGGATCGGATCCACGTGTTCTATGCGGCCGGCGGTGGCTTGCGCGTGGCCACGTCGCTCGACGAGGGCAACACGTTCCGCGCCGCGATCACCGCGGTGTCGGGGCACCACGGTACCGCCGTCGTCGGCGGCGATGGACGGATCCACACCGTGGTGCTCGATCCGGCGACCAGCCTGCCCGGCTTCGGCTCCGCGGATCAGAAGATCGTCTACACCGTCTCCGCCGACAACGGCCAGTCGTTCGCGAAGGCGCAGAAGCTGTCCGGCCGCGACGAGATGCTCCCCTACTACGCCGCGACCCCGAGCGTCGCCGTGGATACGAAGCGCGGCTTCGTCTACGCCGCGTACGTGCGCGGCGGCCGCGATGCGGTGTGGGACCTCGTGCTGCTCGCCTCGAAGGACAAGGGCAAGACGTGGAAGCGCACCACGATCGGTGATGGCTGCGGCATCCACATGGTGCCGAACCTCGCGCTCGATCCCACCACCGGCACGCTCCACGTCGCGTGGTACGAGCCGCGCGGCTTCATGCACGCGAGCTGCAAGCCGGGCCTCGCGAGCTGCGCGCCGCAAGGCGCGATCAATGACCTACCGTTCGCCGTGCTCTCGCTCGAGCGCGACGCGCCTCGCTCCGTCGGAGAATCGGCCGCACTCGTGATCGATGACAAGCGCCGCATCCTCCACGCGGTGTGGGCCGAGCCGGTCGACGAGCAGGGCAAGATCGTGGCGCGGATCTTCCACGCGCAGGCAACGCTGCCGAAGAAGTAGCTCAGCCCTTCGCAGCGAAGTAGATCGCGACGACCACGGCCACCAGCGCCTCACCGGCGATGAAGCCCGAGCCCAGCGGCACCATGAAGATGTCCGCGCTCTTCTTGTCCTTCTTCTCCCAGAACCAGCCGATCAGGCCGCCGATGAACATCGTGGCGATCACCGAGAACGGGACGAGGATGCCGATGCCGATGCCGGTCGGCGACGGGACGTACTTCTTCAGCTTCGGCTTCGACTCGAGCACCGTGAACACGACACCCAGGATCGAGAACACCAGCAGCGCGTAGAGGGCGGACGGCGGCAGCGCGCTGACCCCATCCTCGAGGATCTGGGCGAACCCGGACCACTTGTTCGAGATCGGCGAGGTCAGCTTCGCGTCGTCGCCGGTGATGTGCCAGGTCTCGACGAGCTTCGGGTAGATCCACGACACGCACGCCGCGCCGATCGGCACCGCGAGGAGCTGCATGATGGTCAGGTTGCGCGGCTTCGTGCCGATCATCTCGCCGCACTTGTAGTCCTGCATGATCGCCTCGGACGAGGTGGCGATCGTGCCGGTGGTGCCGCTAGCGACCATGTTCGCCACGATGTTGTGCGGCGCGACCGCGGCGAACAGGCCCTGCATCATGTTCGAGAGCGCACTGATCGGTCCCCAGTTGGTCTCGCCGAGCACGCGTAGACCTACGAGCATCAGCGGCAGCGAGAGGACCATCGCCGTGAGCGTCATCCACACGGGCATGTGGAGGAACTCGTACTGCACGATGACGAGCGCGGTCGCCGAGAGCACGATGCCGGTGATCACGAATGACAGCGGGAACTCGGCGGAGCCGATCTGCGCGTTCTTCAGGCTCTTGAACGTGGACACCAGGAGGCGCCAGCGCAGGGCCAGCGCGGTGAGGCCGCCGGCGACGAGCATGCCGGTGGCGGGCCACATCACCCAGAACAGGATGTTGGTGCGTGACGGTGTGTCCGTGAACGCCAGCTTGTGATCGGGGCCGTGCCCGAGCTCGACCCCGTACTTGACGAGGAAGTACGGAGCGACCACCCACGCGAGCACGCCGCCGAGCATCATGCTGATGTTGATGCGAAGGCCTACCAGCATGCCGGAGCCGATGCTGAGCAGGCTGTACTGCGCCCCGACGGCGAGGTTCGCGAGGACGATGCCGGTCGCGACGGTCTCGCCGTTCACGACCTTGCTGCCCTCGAGCAGGATCGCCTTCGGGCTCCAGCCCTCGGGGATGTAGTCGAACAGCTGTGCGTCCTCGCGGAACAGCATCACGAGGCCCGACAGCACGACGCCGATCATCACGGCGTTGAACGCACGCAGGGCGTTGCGCTTGACCTCGTCGCTGGCGTCGCGCGGAGGATCCATGACCGTGATCGTCTCGGCGGTCGACAAGCCATCCACGTAGGGCAGCTTCTCGTCGACCACGAAGTGGCGGCGCAGCGGTACCGCGAGCAGGACACCGAGGGTGCACGCGCAGGTCAGCCAGAGGAACGACGTGAACGGCGTCAGCTCCATCGAGAACTTGCCGCCCGTGTTGTAGCGAAGGATATCGAACGCTCCGAGGAGCACGCACATGAACGCCGTCTGCGCGGCGCTGGTACCGGCGGCCTCGGCGAGGTTGTTCTGCCAGCGATCGTAGTGCTTCTGGCGGAGCACGATGTCGATCAGGCGGAGGAACAGGAACCCGAAGAACGCCGCCACGACCGAGACGTTCGGGCCGAAGCCGAGCTTCAGCACCATGTACGGGTAGGACAGCCCCATCAGCAGCGCGACCAGGACGCCCGCGACGATGACCTGCCAGGTGATGTCGCCCCGCGTCGGCGGCGGCTCGAGCGGGAGGAGCGCGCCCGCCGGGGGGGGCCCGTCGCCTCCGAGGACCTTGAGCTCGTCCTTCAGGAGCTTGGCGTTCGGGACCTCGACATCCTGGTCTTCGTGACTCACGGCCGGAGACATAACACGATGGTTCGCGTGTTACCGTCGAAGATATGTCCGTCCAATTGCAGCTGGGGGCTGCGACCGTGAAACTCGAGGGGGTGTCAGCGCGCGTGTTCGCCGGGAGGGACCCGGCGGCATGTCAGCTGGCACATCTGGATGCCACCTTGTCGCGACGACACGCGGAGGTCTGGGTCGAGGACGGGCGCGCGTTCATCCGCGACCTGGGCTCCGCGAACGGTACCTGGGTGAACGGCACGCACCTGGGACAGGACGCTGTCGCACTCGCACCCGGCCAGCAGATCTTCCTGGGCCATGTTCCGCTCGGCGTGACGTGGGGCATCGATGGATCGAAGACCGCGATGGCGACCGACATGCCGCCCGAGCTGAAGGCGCTGATCGCCGCGCGCCAGCAGCAACAGGCCGTCGCCGCGGCCGCGCCGCTCGCCGTGACCAGCCCCGCGAGCACTTCGACGCCGCTGCCGTCCGACTTCGCGTACCGCAAGCAGGGCGCGAACTCGAACGGGGTCATGCTACTCGCGCTCAAGCAGGACACGTTCTTCAACGGCACGATGATCGAGGGCTACGTCGAGTTCACCTCGACCGATCACCAGACGGTCGCGTCGATCACCGTCGAGCTCGTCGAGCTCAAGCGCGGCGGCCTGATCACCGGCCACACCTGGGACCGGTTCATGGTCCGCCAGGGTCCGTGGCGCGCGGCCAACGGCGACGTGCTGCCGTTACCGTTCCAGCTGCGCGTGCCACCCGGCACGTCGATGACCGGCCCGGATATCTACTGGGAGATCCGCGGCATGGTCGACATCAACTGGGCGAGCGACATCGACGCCAAGATCGGCATCCACATGCGCAACCAGGACATGGAGCGCATCCGCGATGCGCTCGGCGCGCTCGACTACCGTCTCGGCGACATGAAGAGCGTGGCCCTCGGCCAGCGCTACGAGGCCACGTTCTCGCCGCCCGCGAACCTCGCGAAGCAGTGGGGCGTCAACGAGATCGAGCTCGGGATGGAGTACCTCGGGGCGAACCTCAAGGTGCGCATGAAGCTCGACCGCAAGGGCTTCCACCACGACCCCGTGCTCGATCAGGTGTTCGAGCTGGGTCGCCTGCGCGCCGCATCGCAGCCGGAGATCAACGCCACCATCAAGGCGATGATCGACCACCTGCTGCCCAAGCCGTAGCGCCTACTTCTTCTCGTTGCGCTTGCGATCGTCGTCCTCGCGCCGCTTGCGATCCTCATCGTCGCGCTTCTTGCGATCCTCGTCGCGGCGGCGCTGATCCTCCTCGGCGCGCTTCTTGTCCTCGTCGGCGCGCTTGCGCTGCTCGTCTTCCTGACGCTTGCGCTGCTCCTCGCCGCGGCGCTTGTCCTCCTCGGCGCGCTTCTTCTGCTCTTCCTCGCCCTTGCGGCGATCTTCCTCCTGGCGCTTCTTCTGATCCTCCTCGGCGCGCTTGCGCTGCTCCTCGCCGCGCCGCTTCTCCTCGTCGCCGCGCTTCCTCTCCTCGTCCTGGCGCTTGCGCTGATCTTCCTCGGCGCGCTTCTTGTCCTCTTCCTGACGTTTGCGCTGCTCGTCGGCCTGCTTGCGCTGCTGCTCGTCGAGCCGCTTCTTCTCCTCGTCCTCGCGCTTGCGCTTGTCCTCTTCGCCGCGGCGGCGATCTTCCTCGGCGCGCTTCTTTCCCTCTTCCTCGGCGCGCTTCTTGTCCTGCTCCGCGCGCTGGCGGTCGTCCTCGGCGCGCTTCTTCTGCTGCTCTTCGGCCGCGCGCTTGCGCTGCTCCTCGGCCTGCTTGCGCTGATTCTCGTCGAGCCGCTTGCGCTCGTCCTCGCGCTTCTTGTCGTCGTCACGCTTCCGGCGATCGTCCTCTTCTGCGCGCTTCTTCTGCTCTTCCTCCGCCCGCTTCTTGTCCTGCTCCGCGCGCTTCCTGTCGTCGTCGGCGCGCTTCTTCTGCTCTTCCTCCGCGCGCTTCTTGTCCTCCTCCTGGCGCTTGCGCTGCTCCTCGGCTTGCTTGCGCTGGTCCTCGTCGAGGCGCTTGCGGTCCTCGTCCTTGCGCTTCTTGTCGTCTTCGTCGCGGCGGCGCTTCTCCTCTTCGACGCGCTTGCGATCGTCGTCGGCACGCTTGCGCTGCTCCTCCTCGGCGCGCCTCTTGTCCTGCTCGACGCGCTTCTTCGCCTCCTCTTCCTGGCGGCGGCGATCCTCTGCGCGGCGCTTCTCCAGCTCCGCTTCCTGCTTCTTGAACGCCTCGAGCCGCTGGCGCTCGTCCTCGTCGCGTCGGCGCTTGTTCTCCTCGTTCGCCTTCTTGTCGCGCTCCTCGAGCTTCCGACGCTCTTCGTCGAACCGCTTGCGGTCGTCCTCGGCGCGACGGCGCGCTGCATCGTCGTTCGCCTTGCGCGTGTCCTCTTCGATCTTGCGATTCCTCTCGACGAGGCGCTTGTCCTCCTCCTCGCGCCGCTGGCGCTCCTCCTCCCACTTGCGCTGGCGCTCCGCGTCGCGGCGGCGCTCCTCGTTCTCGCGCTGTGCCTGCGCATCGCGCTCGCGCTGGACCTGCTCCTCGCGGCGACGGCGATCCTCGTACTCGCGCTTCTTCTCCTTGACCCGCGCGTTCGCGTCGCGCAGCTGATCCCGGTCGTAGCGGCCGACCTCGCGCAACTCGAAGCGATCGCGCCGCGCCTGCACGCGCTGGCGGCGCAGCCACTCGTCATCCGGTCCAGCGACCCAGAGGTCCTTCCTCGACCGGTGGAACCGGCGGATCCGCAGCGTGCCCTTGATGTACGCCGAGAAGTTCGACGTCACGTAGAACCGGCGCGGCTCCGGGCTCGTCAGCTGCAGCGCCGGGATGAACCGCCACTGCTCGTCGGGAACGTAGGTGTCATCCGAGTAGCCCATCGGCGCCCAGCCCACCCATCCCTCGCCCACGCGCCACTGCACCCAGGCGGGTCCCCACGTGGTGTCGGGCACCCAGACCCAGCGGTTGGCCCACACCCAGCGGCCATAGTGGTCGGTCGCCCAGCCCCACTGATCGTTCGAGATCCAGGTCCACCCGAAGTCGGTGGACTTCCAGTGGCCGTTCGAATACGGCTGGTAGCCCGCGGTCGCGGGCGCGAACACCCAGCCGTACTTCGAGTCGTCGTACCAGTCGCCGTAGGCGGCGAGCTCGTCGTAGAACACGTCGAGCGACGGGACGGACTGGCCCTCCAGGCTCACACTGATGTCGATGTAGACCGGCCCGAGCGGCGGCTGATACGACTCGTCGCTGAGCGGGATCTCGTATTGCTGCTGCGGTGGCGCCGGCGGCTGGTACTGATTCGGGGCAGGCTGCGGGTTCCCCGGCGGTGGCTGCGGCTGCGGGTAGCCCGGCTGCGGTTGACCGTACTGCGGCGGTGGCGGGTTCTGGATCGTGCAGCCCGAGAGCAGCAGCGCACCCAGCCATGTTCTCAAACGCATGCAGAGGACCTTTCGACGGATCCGAGGTGTGACGGTAGCCACCCGGCCGCATTCACAGAATAGCGCTACTCGTCGCCGACTTTCTGGAGCTTCTTGCCGATCACGAGCAGCTTCTGGTGCAGCGCATGTGCCTGTGTTGCCAGCTCTTCGTACTCGGCGTCGCGTGCATCGGTGGCCAGCTTCTCTGACCGTGACGAGAGGTGGAGCACGCGCTCGGAGACGTCCTTCGCGTCGGCCTTCGTCGGGTGCGCCGCGGCATCGCCGTTCTCGGTCTTGCCCTGGATCACGGCGTTGAGACCACCAACCTCGCCAGCGACGCCGGTGAGCTCGGCCATCAGCTCCTGAAGGCGGAGGTTGCGCGCCTGGATCACCGGCACGTGCGCGACGACATCCTTCGCGAGCAGCTCCTGGTGATCGCGCGCCGCCGACAGTGCCTTGACCAGCTTCTGCCCGGAGGCCTGCAGTCGCTCCTCGCACCCGGCGAGCTCGGCGAGGGCGCCGTTCGCGCGTTCGAGGTGCTTCACACTCGACAGCGGCGTCTTCAAGAACAGATCGCCCAGCCGCGCGTAGGTGGCGAGCTCGGTGTCGAATTCGGCGGCTGCCTCGACGAGCGGCGACGAATCGATCTTGACCATCGCCGGAACTCTCGCATAGCCACAACCGGTACGGCAGCTCGCTCGACGTGAATACCGGACGCGGGCGCCAGCGTGGCGCCCGGCGTTCACTCCTCGGAGGCGCCGATTCCCGGGGCCGCCATGCGCGGACCAAAGAACCGCATGCTCGCCAGGAGCAAGGTCTCGTCGCCGCCCTTGACCTCGCGGCGCGCCGCGATATCGATACCCCACTTGATGTTCGCGATACCGATGCCGCCGGTGATGTACGTCGCACCGAGGCCGTTGTCGTGGATCCCGCCGATGCGGATCGGATAGCCCATGCTGCCGCCTCGCAGGAACAGCTCCGCGCCGCCGCCATAGCGCGCACCGCCCCCCGCCGTCTTCCACCGCGAGTCGAAGCTGAGCGCGAGCGTTGGGATCGGGCGGGCGAGAATGCCGGCGCCGATCGCACGAGGGAACCACTCCGACTTCTCGGTCGAGATCAGATTCTGACCCGACACGCCGATGTTGATCATCTCGGTCAGCCGCACGGTGGCACCGGCATCGAACACGAAGCCACTCTTCTTGCCCTCGCCCATGAGATCGGAGCTGTAGCGGTAGTACTTCGACGTCGCGCCGATCATCACGCGTGGCACGATCATCTTCGACAGCGCCGTGCCCGCGACGTGCGTGGTGCGGCTCATCTGCATCCCGCCGAGATCGGGGCTCGAGCCCGCGTACTCGTAGAAGAAGCAGCCGGGAACGACGTTCGTCGAGTCGCACGCGGAGACACCGATCAGAGAGGCGCTGTCGGAGGCGCGATAGCCATAGCCACCTTCGAACACGAGCTCGCGGTTGAGCGGCAGGCCCGCGGGGTTGAGGCCGATCGATGATGACCCGGTGGCGCCGCCGCGCATGGCCTCGCCGACCGCGATCTCTCGGGGCCCGAGCGAGTCGTCGAGCGAGTCGGGCTCGGCGTGCGCGCTACCCAGGAAGCAGGTGACAGCGAACACGGGGAGGACGAGGCGCATGCCCGAGTGTTGGCGCGAATAGCGACGATGCGCAAGAAACCCGACGACGTTGCCGTTCTGGCAGGTCCCGCTGCTCGGTCGCTGCCAACCGCGCATCGCGGATCTGTTACCGTGGTCAGGTGGGTTGTCTTCGGTCGACCATGATGGTGGGAGCGGTCCTGTGGGCGTTGCCCGCGGCCGCAGCTCCCGAACCGGGCGCTGTCCTCGCCCCGGCAGACCTCGGCTGGCCGGCGAGCTCCTCCGCGGCGACCGCGCGCACCCGAGCGCTCGTGCTCGACAGCGCGGAGGGTGGGACGCGGATCGCGGTGGTCGTGCCAGGCACGCGCGTGACCTGGCGGAGGATCGTGGCGACCCGCGATGGGTGCAAGGCGTGGATCGAGCTGGAGCCGCGCGGCTGGGTGTGCGCGAAGGATCTCGCGCCGACCGACAAGCCAGCGGCGACTGCCGCCGAGCCCACACGGGTGCGCTGGGCCGACGTCCGCAAGGACGGAGCAGATGCGTTCGAGACCGCCGACGACATCCGCACGGCAACCGTGGCGAAGCATCTCGACGACAAGACCTACGTCGCGCTCAGGGCGCGCGCCAGGCCGCTTCGCATCGACGGTGTGACCTACGTGCGCACCGATCAGGGTTGGGTCGCATCGAGCGATCTGTCCTGGTACGCGCCGTCGACCTACGCCGGGATCGAGGTCACCCCGGCCACGTCGTTCGAGATCGGCTGGGCTGTGGCGAAGAAGCCGGGCGCGAAGATCAGGGTGCACGAGGCCGCGGCGACGGAGGCGAAGACCCTGCGCGAGCTGCGGCCCCGCGACCTGGTGTCGGTCCTCGAAGTGGTCCAGGACATGGCGCGGATCGGCGTGGACGAGTGGGTCGAGCTCGTCGAGCTGCGCCGGCCCGTACGCGTCGCGCGCCCCGAGGGCATCGCCGACGACGAGCGGTGGATCGATGTCGATCTCGATCAGCAAGTGCTCGTCGCCTACGAAGGAGACAACGCCGTGTTCGCGACCGTGATCTCGTCGGGGCGCAGGCTGTGGGAGACGCCCACGGGCATCTACCGGATCACCGGCAAGGAAGCGACGTCGCGGATGCAGTACGCCGGTCGCCCCGACGCGGCGCCCGATGACGAGCGCGCGAAGGAGGCCTGGAACGTGGCGGAGGTGCCATTCTCGATGCGGTTCCGCAAGAACTTCGCCCTCCACGGCACCTACTGGCACGAGGGGTTCGGTCGGGCGCGCAGCCACGGCTGCGTGAACCTGTCGACCGGCGACGCGAAGCGCCTGTACGACTGGATCTCGCCGACGGCGCCCGCGGGCTGGACCGACGTCGAGGCCGCAGGGGATGGCACGCCGGTGCGCATCCACAACAGCCGCGATCCACAGCCACGGTGGCGCGATTACGCCGGCAAGCTGGTCGCCCCGTAGCGGCCACGAGGTCCACAACGCAAACAGGCGCGATCTGCATCGCGCCTGTTTCGTCAGTTCATCTCGATCGAGCGATTACCAGCGATCACCGCCACCACCACCGCCGCCGCGACCACCGCCGCCACGACCACGGCCACCGCGACCACCACGGCCGCCGTCGCCGCCGCCGCCGCCGTAGTCACCGCCGCCGCCGCCGCCGCCGTAGCCGCCGCCACCGCGGTCACCACCACCGCCGTAGCCACCACCGCCACCACCGCGGTAGCCGCCGCCGCCGCCGCCGCCGCCGTAGCCGCCGCCACCGCCGCCGCCGCGCTGCTGGCGCTGCTCGGCCTCGTTAACGCGGAGCGGGCGCCCGTCGAGGGTGCGGCCGTCCATACCCTCGATGGCCTTCGCGGCCTCCTCGGGGGTACCCATGGTCACGAATGCGAAACCGCGCGAGCGGCCTGTCTCGCGATCCGAGACGAGGTGGACGTCGCTGACCGTTCCGAACTCCTGGAACGCAGTACGGACGCCATCAGCATTGGTATTGAACGAAAGATTTCCAACATACAGACGAGTGTTCATCGCTTGCTCGATCTGGCCCTGTGAAACGCAACAAACCCACCCCAGAGGGGCCCTTGGTGCTCGGAAGTGGGTTTCGAACCTGTATCAGCTGTCTCAAGCCCACTGAGCACCGGGAACTAGTACGCGCAAAACGCTCGCAGCAAGACCGACGAACTAGGGCAGCCCCAAACTACTCCGCGGCCTGCTCGATTGCCACTGAGAATGGGTAGTGCACGGCAAGCGCTCGGATCCACACGGAGATCGGGGCCCTCAGATCTCAGAAACTCCCGGCCGCCGGCGCTGTCTCATAGCCTGGACGAGTATGCTGCCGGTCGATGTCTGAGCTCGAGCGTTCGCTCCTCCGTCGCCTCCGCGACCGAGACGAGCGCGCATTTCGCGAGCTGATCGACGATCACCGGGATCGCGTGTTCAACATCACGTATCGCATGCTCGGCAACCGCGCCGAGGCGGAGGACGTCACGCAGGAGGTGTTCATCACGGTGTTCAAGACCATCGAGAGCTTCCGCGAGGAATCGAAGTTCTCGACCTGGCTGTACCGGGTGACCGTCAACCACTGCAAGAACCGGATCAAGTACCTCGCACGTCGCCACGACCGCGACCGCGACGAGCTCGACGAGACCTCGCAGGCGGCCAATGGCGCGGTCACGGGAGCGCCAGTGCGAGCCGCCCAGCCAGACAAGGCCCTCGCGAGCATGCAGATGGAGAAGTTGTTGCAACAGGCGATCGCCGATCTCGACGACGATCAGCGCGCGGTGGTCATCCTCCGCGACGTCGAAGACCTGTCGATCGAGGAGATCTGCGAGATCACGGGGCTGCCGGATGGCACCGTGAAGTCACGTCTGCATCGGGCGCGCCTGGTGCTACGGAAGAAGATGCAACGCCATGTGGAGTAACCCATGACCGATGCAACGAGCCTGGACGACATCGACGACGAGATCATCATCGCGCTCTCGGACTACCTCGACGGTGCGCTCACTGGCGCGGCGAAGACGGACGTCGAAGCGAAGATCGCGTCCGATCCGAAGTGGAAGGCCGCACATACGGAGATGGTGGAGTCGCGCGACGCGACTGCCACGCTCTCGGGCCTGCAGAAGGCGCGCGCGCCCGTGAACCTCGCCGAGGACGTCACCGCGACGATCCACAAGCGCTCGGCCGGGCGGTTCTTCGGCAAGCGGACCTTCGGTGATCGCGTGCCGTTCCTCGCGATCCTTGTCGTCGCGATCCTCGGGCTCGCGGCGATCGGCTACGTGATGTACTCGTCGCAGACCGGGTCTCTCAAGGTCGACAAGTCGACGAAGCCGCCGCAGCCGACCGGGCCCGTGATCAACCAGCCGTGATCGCGACGTGGGCGCCGGAGTTGCGCGCGATCGTCAGCGACGCACAGAACTTGCGGAGCGGCTCGCGCCGCTCGGGCGGCACGTACTCGAGGTTGAGTTGGCGATCCGTGACCTCGAAGAACGAGCGGCCTGCCGCCAGCAACGCTGCCTCGGCGCGCTCGATCTCGCCGGTGGCGACGTCGCCCAGGTTGCGCCGCACGAGCTCGGCCTCGGCCTCGCGCTTGTTCTCCACGAAGAACCCGCCGAGGATCAGCTTGGCCTTGACCGCCATCGAGTGCGTATCGTCGGCAGTCCGGTGCGGCAGCGACAGCACCTCCTGCAGCAGCTCGCCCGCCGCTGGTGATGCCCGCTCGTAGGCGCGGCGCGTGACGTAGCCGAGATCGAAGATCGCGAGCTGTGGCGCGAACACCATGCCGTAGGTGCGCGCCATGCCGGCGTAGTAGCTGAAGTGGCCGCCGATCTCCCGTAACAGCTCCGGACGATCCACGAGCTCTCGGCCGAGGCGGCGGTACTGGTGGAACACGTCGTAGACCGCGCGCAGGTTCTTCGCCTTGATCGCCTCGCGCAAGAAGTTGTTGAAGAACCGGATCGCGAGGCGCAGCGCCTCCTGGTCGTGGTGAGCCTCGGCGCGGCACGCGATCACGCGAAGTGCGTCCGAGAACGTCGACACCGTGTCGTTCGCGTTGTGCAGGGCGCGCAGGAAGCCGTGCTCGAGCTGGAGCATGCACTTCATCTCGTACCAGCTCTTCGTCTCGGTCAGCATCTCGAGCGCCTCGTCAGAGAGACCGACGAAGTCCGCGCGATCGACGACGAACCACTCCTTCGGCATCCGCGACTTGTGCTTGTCGTAGTGATCGAGCAGCACCTTGATCGACCACGCGCCCTCCGCCGCGACGTCACGGTCGTTGCGGTCGAGCGACTTGATGATGATCGTGCCGATCTGCCCCACGCGCATCGACAGCGCGGTCTGCGCGTCGAGCGGATCGAGCTTGCGCACCGCGACCTTCTTCACGATGTCCATCGCGTCCTCGCGCAACCGCACCAGCAGCCGTGACGGATCGACGAAGCGCACCACGTAGAAGAAGTAGGGGATCAAGATCGCCCAGCCGGCGAGCGCGAGGAAGATCGCCAGGGTCAGCGCCCACGTCGGCGCGAACTCCGGGCCGATCATGTAGTCGACCCACAGCACGTGCGCGGCGCCGAACGCCATGAACGTGAGCACCCATCGGTTGATCTTGTCGCGCAGGAACATCTCGATCAGCTTCGGCGTGTGCATGTTCGCCGTGAGCGGGATCGCGAGGCCGATGGTCGCGATCAGCATCGCGAGCACGTTGTTGTACGCGCGCGCCATCGGCGACAGGATGTCGATCAGCTTCGCGTTGTTGACGCCCGCCCAGCTCGCCGAGCCCCACCCGGGATAGCCGGCGCGGCTCCACTCCAGGAGGAACTCGAGACCGAACAGCAGCGCGAAAGCCACGAATGCGATCGCGAGCGATCGCACGAAGAGCCTACGCATCGCTCAGTCTGCCTCGTCCTCGAGAAACGCGAAGTAGCGCTCCGGCAGGTCGTCGAACTCCAGCGCCCCACCGCAGCTCGGACACTTGAACACCGGAGGCACGAACGCCGAACCATCGGGGTTCGTCTCGGCCGAGGCGAGGATCGCGGCGGTCTGGAGCAGCCGCTCCTCCTGGTGATCGCAACCGATGCAGTGGAACGGCGCGAAGAACGACGTCACCGTGCCGCGACCGATCACGTCGCGCACCATGGAGGCCTGCAGGATGAACGGCACCGAGCACGCGTGGAACTCGTAGCCCTGGATCCGCGCCTGGCGCAGGAACTCGCACCACGCGCGCACGCCGAGCGAGTTCATGTACGTCACCTGCGCCATGTCGAAGACGATGCGTCCGACCATCTGCGGCAGCAGCTCGTCGAACCGCGTGGCCTCGGTGAAGTCGCCGCGCAGCACCACGCGCGTGCGCTCGCCGTCCCTGCGGACCTGCCACTGCGTGAGCTTCGCGAGCATCGTGCGCGCCAGCGGATCGAGCTTGTCGAACGCCACGCCGACGACGGTCTTGCC
>JAYVLW010000535.1:0-6022 GCA_043759315.1 Myxococcales bacterium | reverse complement strand
GCGGCGGCATCGAGCGACGTAGCGATGATCGCCGGCGTCAGTCGCGCGATGCCCCCGGCGTGATCTTCGAGCATCCGCGCGCGGCGCGGCGTCTCGCCGAGCTCGACGTGGATCACGGAGGAGAACAGCGGGTGAGATGGGCCCGCCTCTCCTGCGACGATCGACGTCGCGAAGATGAACGCGCCATCGCGCGACCATACGGGCCCGCCATCGTCGGTCGGCGGGAGCTCGATCAGCTTCTCCGTGTGCTGGTCGGCGCGCCGCTGGATCCACAGCTCGGTGTTGACCTGACCATCCCGCATGGCGAGCCGCGAGAACGCGAGCGTGCGCTCGTCGGGCGACAGCGCGGGGGATGTGTCCGCGGGTCCATCGGTGAGCCGGGTGATCGTTCCATCGGGCGCGCGGCTCTCGAGGTGCGTCTCGATCCGCTGGTCCGCGAGCGCGGTGACCTCCGCGTAGATCACGGTGCCGTCGCGGGCGACGGTCGGCGTGACCTCGTGCCCAGCGCCGCTCGTGAGCTGCTCCGGTTCTCCCCGCGCGCGGCCGTTCGCGATCGCGAGCCGCCACAGATCGAAGTCGCCGCCGTCGCGAGTGGATGCGAACACGATCCCGGTTCCGTCCCGCGTCCAGGCGGGATGGCTCTCGATCCCGGCACCGGTCGTCAGCCGGCGCGGTGCGACCTCGACCCCGATCGGCGCGATCCACACGCTCGTCTCGGCCAGCGTCCGCTCGCGACTCGACGCGAACACCATCCACGCCCCATCGGGCGACACCGCGGGGTTGGTGTCGCGGACCACACCTGGAGCCTCCGCGAGCATCACGTGCTGGCGATCGCCGTGCTCGTCGATCGCGACGAGTCGCGCGCCACTCGGGCCGCGCTCTGCCGCGACGATCGCCACGCGATCCTCGGGCGACGCCTTCGAGGTTGGCGCCGGTCGGGACCGCGGACCGCAGGATACGATCGCGGCCGCACAGAGAGCTGCGAGAGAATGTGCCGGCCGAGCGGTCATGCGACCGCTCGAAGCCTACTTCTTGTCGGGCGCGGGAGCGGGCTCGGCAGGCTTGTCCTTCCCCTTCTTGGAGAGGTTGGACATGTTCATGTCCTTGGACAGGTCCTTCTTGTCGGGCTCGACCCCGGCGTAGATCCCGACCATGAACACGAACATGACTGCGCCAGCGATGGCGCCGAACATGATCGCCTTCTTCCTGGACTCGGCCTGATGCTGCTCGAACACCACGAAGGACTGCTCTTGCTCGCGCGGCCAGGATGAAAAATCGGTAAAGCTCATCGCTACCTCCGGGGTACCAAGATCATTAGGCCCAAACCAAAAACTCTGCAATCTCGCGGTGCATCACGGTGTCTAAAGAGGTGGATGCACTGCGGCAGGGGCAGATAGACCCCTACAAGGCCCTATGACACCAGGCGTGCGACTCGGTTCCCAGTTTGTTTCGGCCGCCCTGGCCCTCGTGATCTCGATAGGTTGCAACGCCGAGAGCGTCGCCGATCCGGGTCCGAAGGCGCGCTCGGTCTCCCCAGGCGTGCCGACCTCGGCGCCGCGGTCGACCGATCCCGACGCCGCGGCCGAGGTCTGCCTCGGCGTGTCCGACAAGGGCCTCTGGAGCGACCTCGATCCGAAGGTCCAGGTCATCGTGCCGAGCGCGCCCGCCGAGCGCTTCACGGCGACGGTCGACGTCGAGCGCGGCGTGCTCGTGCTCTCGCTCGATGGCTTCCCGCGCAAGAGCTATCCGGTCGGGGGGCCCGGCGCGACCGCGGTGCTCTCGCTCGGCGACCGCGCGCTGATGGTCCGGCCCGGCGACAAGACCGAGCTCGCGAGGGTGCTGTCTCCCGCGCGTGTTGCGAACGCGGTCCCGGCGCACGACGCCGACCGCGATGGCATCCCCGATCCGCTCGACGTGCTGATCGGTGCGAAGAAGACGGTGCTCAACGCCGACGACTACACCGAGGGCTACGTCGAGATGAAGTACCCGATGGGCGACGTGCCGCGCGAGATCGGCGTGTGCACCGACGTCATCGTGCGCGCGGTTCGCAACGCGGGCATCGATCTGCAGAAGGCGCTGCACGAGGACATCCGCAGGGCCCCGAAGGCCTATCCGATGATCAAGGGCGGCGGGAACCCGAGCATCGACCAGCGCCGCGTCGGCACGCTCCTCCCCTACTTCAAGCGCCACTGGGAAGCGCACACCGCGGCCATCGACGACGCCTCCGATCCGCTCCGCCCGGGCGACGTCATCTTCATGGACACCTTCCCCTCGCGCTCGGGTCCCGACCACATCGGCATCATCTCGGACCGCGTCGATTCGCAAGGGCTGCCGCTCGTGATCAACAACTGGACCAACGGCACCACGACCGCGGAAATGGATCTCCTGACGTTCGTTCCCGTGCTGTATCGGTTCCGCCTCCCATCCTAGAGAGGTGCTACCTTTGAACGCCTGATGAGGCGTGCGGCACTGGCGATGCTCGGGGTGATGCTCGCACTCGGTGCGGCAGACGCCGACGACGACGCGCCGGTGAAGCCCAGCTATCGCGTCGTGGTCGATCGCGTGGATCACGAGCCGGCGTCGATCGGCGGCACCCGGCTGCAGATCGAGTTCTCGGCGCTGACGCTGCAGGGCCAGCTGATCGACCTGACCGATCCGAAGGTCATCAAGACGTACCTCGGCACCACCGAGCTCAAGCAGCCATTCGCCCTGGGCACGTTCGCCGGCACCAAGGACGCCGTGGCGATCGTGATCGTCGTGCAGAGCACGATCGACTACACCGACGTGCTGCCGGTGATCGCCGAGACGCTCGACACGAGCTTGCTCGCCGCGCTCGACGAGACCACCACCCAGGTGGCGATCCTCCCGTATGGCGAGGGGATCGGCGCCGGCAAGCTGACCACGATCAAGGCGGCGCGCGCGCGGGCGATCGCGCTCGTCAACGACGGGACCACCGGCGATCCGGCGATGCTCGAGACGATCGAGCGCGCCCTGTCGCTGCTCAAGCGCGCGAAGACCGTGCCCGAGGGCCGGCCGCTGCGCAAGATCATCCTCGTGATCGGCGATGGCCGCGACCGCTCGGGCGATCGCGAGCGTGTCACGCCGCTCGGCGACCGTGCGAAGAGGCAGGGCGTGCGCATCCACTCGTTCGCGTTCTCGCCGTCGGATACGCGGCGCCCACTGCTTGCTCTCGGCGAGCTGTCGAAGCGGTCGCTCGGCACGTTTCGCTGGTTGCAGCGTGACAAGCAGGACTCGTGGACGCCCGCCTTCGAGCAGCTGCGTGACGAGATCAACAAGCAGTACGTGCTCACCTACTTCCTCGCCGCCGACGACGATCCGAGTGGCAAGCAGCTCAAGATCGTGACCATCGGCCGCGTCGAGGCGACATCGAACGAGATGAAGGTCCCCACCGCCACGTGCAACGGCGAGGCCTGCGCGGGCTATTGCGCGGGCTCGGTGTGCGCGACACCGAAGCCGGCGAGCGGGCGCGGCATCATCGGCTGGGTCCTCGTGATCGGCGGCATCGCGGTCGGCGCGATCCTGCTGCTCGCCCTGATCGGGTTCATCCTCTCGAAGCGGTCCCCGGCGATCCCGCTCCCCCCCGGCATGGCGCTGCCGCCGGGTGCGAAGGCCGTGAAGGTGAAGGCCCCCAAAGGGCAGCCGCAGCCCGCCGCGGCGCCCCCGCAGGTCGCGTCCGCTGGTCCCGGACCTCACCTGATGATCCTGAACGGACCACGGGCGGGCGAGCGGATCGCGCTGAGGAACGGCTTCGTGATCGGCAAGCAGGTCGGCTCCGATCTCATGATCGAGGACGGGTTCACGTCGAGCCTGCACGCGCAGATCGCGATCGACCAGTTCGGCAACTGCCGGATCTACGACCAGGGCTCGACCAACGGCACGTTTGTCAACGGCGTTCGTGTGACCGAGTACGTCCTCGAGAACGGTGTGTCGATGCGGATCGGCTCGACGGAGCTGCGGTTTTTGGCACAATAGGAGCCAAGCGATGGGCAAGTACCGACCAAGCAGCACTCTGATCATCGCGAATCAGACGTTCAAGATCGACGCGCCGGTCGTGACGTTCATGGACCCGCCGTTCTGGAACGCCACGTCGCCCAACTGCTTCGTCACGGACACCGATCCCCGCCCCGCGTGCGGCGGGGGCAAGCTGCCGTACGGCACCTTCCCTGCCGGACTGCAGCCTTACACCCAGCGGTACACCTCGCGCCCCGCGCTGCGCCGCTACGGTGCCACCCCGCCGCTCGATGCGGTGAAGGCGGTGATCCGGCAGTTCGTCGTGCACCACGACGGTTGCAGCTCGTCCGACATGGCGTTCTCCGTCATGCAGAACGAGCGCGGCCTGTCGTGTCACTTCTTGATCGACAACGACGGCACGATCTTCCAGACCATCGATCTCGCGCTCGCCGCGTATCACGCCGCGGAGTGGAATTTCGGGTCGATCGGCGTCGAGATGTGCAACCGCGGCGACGTCAAGCTCGACCCGAACTACTACTCGAGCGGCAAGCACGGTCCGAACCGCAAACCGGTGCCGTGCCGCATCAACGGCCACACGTTCCTCGCGTTCGAATACACCGAGGCGCAGATGACCTCGTTCCAGCAGCTCGCGCGCGCGCTGCAGCGCTACCTGCCGAACATCCCGGCGGAGTATCCGCAGAGCTCGCCCGGCGTCCAGCACTGGGACACGCTGCCAAAGCAGGGATCCGGAGGCAGCTTCGCGTTCTCGGGCTACATCGGCCACTACCACCTGACCGGGCAGAAGTGGGATCCGGGGCCGTTCGACTTCAAGGCGTTCTGCTCGAAGCTGCGCGGCTCGTACTGCTTTCCCGTGTTCCCGCGGGGTGAGCCGAAGAAGAACCAGGATCGGCCGATCGTGCCCGAGCAGGCCGACGAGCTCAAGGACGACACCGCGGAGCTGTTCAAGGCGAACGAGAACAAGGCCGATGGCGGGTTCTTCCCCGTCGGGCCGTGGGGCGAGTCGCGGCTGTGGCATGGAGGTGTTCACCTGACGGCGAAGGCGGGTGCGCCCGTGTTCGCGCCGTTCCCGGGGCGGCTCGTCGTCGCGCGCATGGGCGCCGAGTCGCCGGTCGGCTCGGTCAACTTCGCGCTGCTGCGCCACGACATGACGCTCGGCAAGTCGAAGGTCCAGTTCTTCTCGCTCTACATGCACCTGAAGGACGAGCTGAAGTCGACGGACAAGCAGCCCGAGTGGCTGACCAAGCCCGATGGCGGATGGAAGAAGCAGAACGCGAAGGCGGGCGCCGTCGTGCTGCTGGATGAGCCGATCGATGCCGGCACGCTGATCGGTCACGTCGGCAAGGCAGGGCCGGCGGAGTACTCGCAGTCGCAGATCCACGTCGAGTTCCTGGCGAACAGCGAGCTGTTCGTCGGCCTCGCGAACTCGCCGTTCGATGTCGTGGACGGCACCGCGGGCGGTCGGTTCTGCGACGCGGCGAAGATCAACGACTTGATCGATGCCAACCACGATCAGAAGCTGTCGCGGCAGGAGATCGCGAGCTTCTACAACGGCGGCGGAGGGTCGCAGGCCCGCTCGCTCGTCACGTTCCATGTCTCGGAGTGGACCAGCGAGCCGAGCTGGGCCGACGCGCTCCGCGTGCCGAAGGACTTCAAGGATCTGAAGCCCGCGGAGATCGACCAGATGATCGCGGAGCAGATCACGCCGGGGCTGTGGTGGGACGCCGCCGTCGCGAAGCACGCGAAGCTCGCGCCGAACGGCGAGGTCTATCACTACAACCCGATCTTCTTCCTCGGCTGGTTCAACCAGCAGCTGCTCGACGCCGCCGCCCTCGCCGGCCCCGCGGCCGATGCCAAGGACGCCAAGGACATCCCGAAGGACCTGCTCGACGACTTCGGCGTCAACAGCGACAAGGAGGGAGCGTCGATGCGCTCGGGGACGGAGGAGGCGGAGGACCCCTGCAACAAGAACCTGGGCCTCGCCGAGCTGTCCCTCGGCTTCGATGCGCCGGAGTGCGGGCCATGAGCACGA
>JAYVLW010000534.1:0-16723 GCA_043759315.1 Myxococcales bacterium | reverse complement strand
CGCCGCGCGGTGGCGATCGCTCGCCAGGTGTGCCACGGCCTCGCGCACGCTCACGATTGCAGCCTGGTCCATCGCGACTTCAAGCCCGAGAACGTGATGATCCGAGGTGACGCCGAGGAGGAGCGCGCCGTGATCATGGACTTCGGCCTCGCGATCTCTCGCGACACCGACGCGGAGGAGGCCGAGGATTCGCCCGCGCGCCTCACGTCCGTCGGCATCGCGCTCGGCACACCGATCTACGCGGCGCCCGAGCAGACGCACGGCCTCCCGGTCGATCACCGCGCCGACCTGTTCGCGCTCGGCGTCACATTGTACGAGATGCTCGCGGGCCGGACCCCGTTCGACGGTACCGGGATCGAAGTGATCCGGCAGAACGCAGGCGGCACGATTCCCGCGATCGCGACGCGTGGTGGAGTCGCTGTGGCCCCGGCTCTCGAGGCGGTCGTACGCCGGTTGATGGCCCGCTCGCCCGGCGATCGGTACGAGTCGGCGCGCGACGTGATCGCGGCCCTCGATGCCATCGACGACGGGATGACCGCGACCGCGACCACGCCTGAATTGATCGCCACACCCTCCGCGGAGACTCCCGCCACGAGGCCGATGCGCCGGCATCGTCGCTGGTGGATCGCCGCGAGCGGCCTGGCCATGGCGGCGGTCGTGCTCCCGGTGATCGGAACGCTGCGGGGCGATGCGACCACCGTGGCGACGGTCGCCCCGCCCGCCTCGTCGCCTGTCGAGCCCCCGTCCGTTCGCGACACCGCGGAGGATGCGCCGGCGCAGATCGCCGACGCACCGGTGCTCGCCACACCACCGGTCGCCGCGAGCACATCGCCGCCGCGGCCCGTCGGGCGTCGCCCGCCACCGCGAAGGCCGCCGGCCCCCGACCGTCCGACGGTCACGTCACCACCGCCCGAGGCGCCAGCCGTCGAGGTCGTCGCGACGCCCCCCAGCGAGCCGGAGCCAGCGGAGAACGACCAGCCGCTGCCGCTGCCAGCCGCGCCGGTCCCGCCCCCGGCGCCCGTCCCCCGTCCACTCACGACCCGCGCGCGGGCGGAGTTCCGCTCGCTCGAGGTCCGCGGATCGCTGTCGGACGCGGTGATCCGCCGCGCGCTGGAGCGCGTGGAGCCTCGGCTCCGTGGCTGCTTCGCCAAGGAGGCAACTGCCAGTCACCAGTCGAATGCGACCACGGTGCGCTTGACGTTCGTCGTCGACGACACTCGGCAGGCTTCGTCGGTGCGGGCGGTCTCGTCGAGCTGGCCCGCGCTCGCGGCGTGCGTCGGCGAGGTGGCTCGCGAGCTCCGCACGAACACCGCGCCCGACGTCGGCTCGGTCCCGGTCTCGGTCGACGTGGCCTTCACCCCGGAGGGGCCGGCATGACACCACGCATCGCGATCTTGATTCTCCATGCGGGTTGCCTCGGTCCGCTTGCGAGCGATGTCCCTGCAGGTGGGACGGAGATCTTACCGGCAGGCACGGTGGTTCCCCCGCTCGCGGACGACCCGGCCGCGCACGCGCGCCTCGCCGAGCTCGACGGTGTCGACGGCGTGATCCGGCTCCAGAGCGCGTTCTCGCAAGGCCAGCCGGTCAAGGTGTGGGACTTCGGAGCAGCTCCGAACTTCGTCGCCCCGCTGTTGATGCTCGTCAGGAAGCAGCCGGACGGGACGTTCGCGCGAGTCCCGCACAACACGATCATCGCGGCGAGTCCCGGTGATCCCGGCTACTCACCGTTCTGGTCGATCATGTTCGTCGAGGTCACCGATCACTACGCCGGCGAAGTCCTGCCATCGTTCGCCGCGGTCGACCAGGCGATCAGCGAAGGACTCGTGCTACCGCCGCGCGCCGCCACGTTCGCCGTGAACTGCCCGGCGGTTGCGCCGGAGATCCGGCTCGCCGTCGGCGGCGGTCAGTCGTTGCCACCGAACGCGACGTTCTACTACGCAGGCACGACGTTGCCCTACTACGACTTCGGTCCGATGCCGGTGGTCGGGCTCGGCGTCCCCGAGCAGCGCCGGTATCAGCTCCGTCGGGAAGGGCAGGAGCCCCTGAGCGAGATCATCCGCGGCATCGACATGACCGCGGACGGGGATATCGATGACACCAACGACGTGTTCACGGCACGGCCGGGCGCGGCGACGAGCTCGCCGCTGGTGCGCACGGTCACCGTCGTGGTGCCGGTCGGCACGAGGTCGATCGACGACAGCGCTGACGAGACGATGGCTTCGATCACCGATGCAGCGCAGCTGTTCGCGCCGGCACCGACGCCGAACGTCGTGGGCTATCAGGTCATGGACGAGCTCCACAACTGGGCCGGCCAACGCACAGCGGGAGGGATATGAGGACGGCGTTGTTCCTCGCCCTCGCGTGTGCCGGATGCCTCGATGCGCTGGGCCCGGAGGTCGGCCCACCGTTACAGCCCTCGTGCAGCGCGAACGACTCGGACCCCAGCACGCGCGTTCACTTCGACGCCGACATTCGTAGCGCGGCGTTCGCACGTGCATGCGCGCGCTGCCATACGCCAGCCGGCGCCACGCCGATCGGCATGCAGGTCAGCGGCCTGGATCTGACCAGCGCGACGAGCCTGCGCTCCGGGGGCGTACAGAGCGGCTCCGACATCGTCATCCCGGGTGATCCGTGCGCGAGCGTGCTCGTGCAAAAGCTCGGTCAGGCACCTCCGTTCGGCGCGCGAATGCCTCTCGATGGTCCACCGTATCTCGACGCGCGCGAGTTGCAGCTGATCTCCGACTGGATCGTCGAAGGGGCAGTCGATGACTGAGATCGGCTGCTGCGCTCTCCTCGTGCTCCTCGCATGCGTCGGGAATGCCACACCATCGGCTCACACCGACCGACCAAGAGGATCTGTGCAGGATTCCTGCCGCGTCGTATCCCGTCGATGCTCGCGCTGTCACACGCTCGACCGCGTTCTTCAGGCGCGCGTCGAGGCGCCGCAGTGGCCTGACTATGTCCACCGGATGCGCTTGATGCCCGGAAGTGGCATCCCGCCCGCCGAGGAGGAGGTCCTCGTCCGTTGTCTCGTCTATCGCTCGGCCGCGGACTCCGGACTGGCGATGCTCGCGCGCGAGGCTGGCCGATGAAGACCATCGTCGCCGGACTGTGCGCGACGATCGCGATGGCGCTGGTCGTCGCCACCGCGACCGCCGATGGCACCACGCCGTCCCGCAACTTCGCCGGCTCGGTCCAGCTCGACTACCTCGCGGTCAGTCATCGCACGGAGACCGTCGATCAGGGCCTGGCAGGCGCGACTCTCGAGCTCTCGCTGAAGCTGGCGATGGACCTCGGCGACCACGTGTCGTCGAATGTGAAGGTTTGCTTCGCGTGCCACGGCTTCGAGCTGGGCATGGCGTACTTCGATCTGCGCGCGAGCGACGAGCTCAACGTCCGTGTCGGACGGTTCACCCCTGCGTTCGGGAGCTTCCCCCTGCGTCACGATCCGGCGAACCACCAGACCAGCGACAAGCCGCTCGCCTACGACATGGGACGCATGGTGCGATTTCGCGACTGGAACGAGGGCATCCTTCCCGCGCCGTGGGTCGACAACGGCCTCGAGATCAACGGCACGCACTTTTTCGGCGACGCGCAGGTCGATTACGCCGCGTACGCGATGAGCGGTCCGAAGGGCACCGAGTCCAGCGGCGACTTCGACTTCAAGCAGTCGCGCAGCCCCGAGCGCTACTACGCCGACAACAACGACGAACCGGTGGTCGGCGGGCGGCTCTCGTTCACCGCGAACCTCGGGGGCTCCACGATCTTCACGGCGGGCGTCTCGGGGATGATCGGCCACTACGATCCCGCGGCGCGCCTCGGCTTCGTGATCGGCGGTGCCGACGCGACGCTCCAGATCGGTCGCGTCTTCCTGCGCACGGAGTACCTCGCACGGTGGACCGAGATCTCCGCTGGAGCAGAGCCCGCATCACGCTTCAAGTACGGCCCGAACGCGACGGGCAGCTACGGAACGCATACGTTCAAGGATGGCTTCGATGTCGAGGCCGAGGTTCCCGTCGGTCGGTTCCAGCTGATCGCGCGATGGGATGGTCTCCGACGCCAGGGGAACGTGCTCGCGACCAGCTCCCTACGCTCCCGAAGCGCGGTGCTGCGATACACCGCCGCGACGTCGGTCCGGCTTGTCAGCTCGCTGCGCCTGAAGGCGAGCATCGAGCGCTATGACTTCTCGGATTTCCGGGACGAGCTCGCCGCTCATCTCGGCCTCGCTGGGGTGTTCTGAGCGGCATCCCGCTCGGCGCGCTGCTGAAGCTCCTCGGCGCTCGGGCGGAACGTGTCGGGCGTCCAGCGGATGAACGCGTTCACCGCAAACGAGAAGTTCGCGCCGGCCATCGCATAGAACCGCAGCGCTGGCGCTCGGGCGGCAACGAAGAACCACACGAAGTAGAGCACCGCCGAGGGCCACAGCCAGACGTCGACGGTGATCGTCATCATCGTGGTGATGGTGCCCCAGTAGAAGATCATCAGGACCTGCGCCTCGTACACCGACAGCCCGAGGGTATCGGCGCCCTGCGAGATGATCATCTGGCCTGCGAACACGAACAGGCCGGTGACCGCGACCTTCCGGTTGAAGGCGGTCGCACGCAGGGTGTTGCGCGCCCAGAACGCGAGCGCGCCGAGGAGGAGGAACGTCACGAACGCGATCAGCGTGTCGCGCTGATGCGACTCGCCCGTGCGCACGGAGAACCACCACTGGTTGACAAGCGGAAGGATCGAGAACGTCACGCCGAGAAGGACCGCGAAGAACGTACGGGTGCGGCGGCCCCGCGTTCGATCGTGCTCGGCGCGCAGCTTCTCGAGGTCGGCCTGGCGCATCGCCGCCGCATCGACCGCGCCGCGCACGCGTGCGAGCAACGGCACCGGTGGATCGGCGAGCTCGCCGAGCAGCGTCAGCGCACCCTTCGGGTTCTCGGCCGCGAGCTCGTACTCGGCGACGGCGGTGATCGCGTCGCTCAGGCCGGCCCGCGCCCCCGCGTTGTCGGGCCACACCGCGAGCGCCTCGTGGAAGCCGAACCGACACGCACCGAACAGTCTGTAGATCGCCTCCTGCCGATCACCGGGCTGCGCGAGCACCTCGCGAAGCTCGGTCAGTCGCACGGACGCACGGGCGGCGAGATCCGCGGAGCCGCGGTGCCCGAGATAGCTCTGGACCGCGAACCGCAGCGCATCCACGGACTCGAACCGCTCCGCGGGTTGTTCGTGCATCGCGCGCAGGCAGATCTTCGCGAGCTCCGGCGGAGCGCTGTCCGGAAGCGTCGGTGACGAGGCGATCACGCTCGCGATGATCGCGCCCGCGGTCTTGCCCTGATGCGGTGGGAAACCCGCGACCAGCTCGAACAGCACGGCGCCCGCGAGGTAGACGTCGGTGCGCTCGTCGATCGGTCGACCGTCGGCCTGGCCGAGCATCTCGGGCGCCATGTAATGGGGCGTGCCGGCGAGGTGCGTCGCGTTGACGGCGAGCGGCAGCCGACCGCTGCCGTCGTCGCGCAGGCTGACCGCGATGCCCCAGTCGAGGAGGTAGACCTCGCCGAAGTCGCCGATCATCACGTTGCTCGGCTTGACGTCGCGATGCACGATGCCGCGGCTATGCGCGTAGCGAAGCGCATTGAGCACGGCGAGCAAGATCCCGAGGTTCCACGCGAGCAGGTCGGTCGCGCCGAACCGCTTCTCGACCTCAGCCGGGTCGCCGAGCAGCTTGCTCCACTCGACGCCCGCGATCCGCTTCATCACGATCACCGGCACCCCGGCGGGATCGACCTCGAGGTAATGCACGGGCACGACGTTTGGGTGTTCGAGGGATCCGGTGACCCACGCTTCGCGCAACAGGTCGATCACGGCAAGCTGATCGCGGCGTTCCGGTTTCAGGGTCTTGACCGCGACGCTGCGTCCGAGGGCCACTTGCGTCGCGGCACGGATCACACCCATCCCGCCCTCGCCGATCACCTCGCCGGTCTGCAGCTGCCCCGTCGAGGATCCACCGGCGAGCTGCGCGAGGAGCTCGAGGGCCCGGCCCCCTGCGGTGGTGTGGACGGTAGGTGGGATGATCGTCGAGCGTGGACTGTCGTGGAGGGTCGCCAGGGTCTCCGGCGCCATCGTCTCGAGTAGCCCGATGGGGTCCTTGGTCGCGATCCGCCGAGCATACTGCAGGCGCACACCGCGCGCGCTCGCACACGATCTGAGATGGAACGCGGGTTGCTGTAGCCATGAGGATGCTGCAGCGACTCGCTCCGTTGCTCGTTCTGGCCGCCCTCTGCCACGTTGCTGTCGCCGAGGCTGACACTGATGACGAGCCGGTGTGCGGCAATGACGTGGTCGAAGGCGACGAGGAGTGCGACGACGGCAACGCCCGCGATCACGACGGCTGTGACACGGCGTGCCAGACCGAGCCCTTGTGGGGCTGCGGCGACCTGTGCTGACGCCTGCGCTCGAGTGCGATGACGATGGAGTCATCTGCATGCCGACGTGTCAGGTCGACTCGTACTAGCGCGCGAACACGGCGGCGGCCTCCCGTGCGTGATCGAGGACGCCGCCCACCACGCCACCGCTCGCACCGAGCAGGACGGTGCCGCCGATGATCAGCACGGCGGACAGCGCGATCGAGAACACGTTGATGGCCGGCGCGGCGCGATTCATCACCGCGAACCCGATGTTGCCGACGAGCGCGGCGAGCACCACCGGTGCGGCGAGCGTCAGACCGTGGCCCATCGCCGCGGCACCCTCTCGGAGCAGCTCGGGTCCGAACGAGGCCAGATCGAGCACGTGAGCCGGCGCGGCAACGCCGCGGACGATCGCCTCGAGGCCACCCACGGCGAGGAACGCGAGCGCGGACATCGTCGTGAGGAGGGTACGGAGAGTGATCGCGGACTCACCCGCGTGCACGTCGTACTGCGACGCGAAGCCGAAGCCGAGCGAGAGGCCCATCAGCTGACCGGCCACGGCAGCGCGCGCCATGATGAACCGCGCGGTCAGGCCCGTGACCAGGCCGACGCTCAGCTCGATCGCCGAGACGAGCGGGAGCGCCTCGAGCGGAACGCCGGCGCGATTCGACGCGATGGCGCCGGTGATGACGAGGACGAAGACGACCTTCGCGCGTAGCGGCACACCGCCCTCGCCGATCACGGGCGCGGTCGCCGTGAGCGCGGTGGCCCGCACCAGGGTCGCGAGGAACGCGCCGATCGTGGCGTTGTCGAGGGCCATGGTCATGGAGTCAGGGCAGACGGCGGAAGCTCGACGGTGTGCTGTTGCGGCTGCGAGTGCGCCGTGAACGCCTCGGTCGTGAACTTGCCGAGCTTGTCGAGGAGCCAGTGGCCGCCCAGCGCGAGCACGAGCAGGGCGGCCGCGAGCTTCGGCACGAAGGTCAGCACGCTCTCCTGGAGCTGGGTGGCGGTCTGGATCACCGCGACGACGAGACCGACGACGAGACCGGCGATCAGAAACGGCGCGCTGACCGCGACGACGACCGACAGGGCGTTGCGCCACAGGTCGAGGATCGAATCAGACGTCATCTCAGGCGGCTCCGTGGAGCAGGGACTGAACGATCAGGTGCCAGCCATCGATCAACACGAACACGAGCAGCTTGATGGGCAGGGCGACCGTCTGCGGCGGCACCATGACCATGCCGAGCGACGTCAGGATGGTCGCGGCGACGAGGTCGATGACGAGGAACGGAAGGAGGATCGTGAGGCCGATCTGGAACGCCGTCCGCAGCTCCGAGACGATGAACGCCGGGATCAGGATGCGGAGCGGAACCTCGTCAGGCGAGGCCGGGCGTGCGTGGTCGGTGACCTCGTAGAACAGCTCGAGATCGGCCTCCGAGGTGCGCTTGAGGAGGAACGCGCGCAGCGGCGGGGCGGCGGCTTCGAGGGCGTGCGCCTCGTCGATCTTGCCCGCGAGGTAGTCCTTGCCAGCGGCATCATACATGTCGATCGCGACCGGCGCCGAGATGAAGATCGCCATGAACAGCGACAGGCCGACGAGGACCTGGTTCGGCGGCGCGGAGGGTGTCCCGATGCCGGTGCGAACGAACCCGAACACCACGATGAATCGAACGAAACAGGTGCACGACAGGATGATCGCGGGAAGCAGTGTGACGAGCGTGAGGATGACGATCATCCCCACCGCGCCGCCCGGACCCGCGCCGCCTGGTGTGGCGTTGTGCGCGAGCTGCGCGACGGTATCGATCATCGACGCGCACCGGTCGCGGCGAGGATCTCCTTCGCCCAGAGCGTGTCGGCCTCGATGTCATCGGTCGCGATCTCGTCGCTGACCATCGGCACCGGGATGTGATGCATCGAGCGGCGCTCGCGGAGCTTCAAGATGCCGCCGACGGCCGGGCTCGACCCGCCCTTTTCGGCGCGGGTCTCGCGACTACCGTCCGCGTACGTCTGCGCCGAGGGCAGCGGCGAGAGCGCCGCGGTGTCGGCACTGCCGGTGCCCTTCTTCCACTGGCCGAGCATGCGAACAGACTGCGGAGTGACGGCGACGACCATCTCGCGGCCACCGGCGGTGAACCACACGACCTTCGCTTTCCCACCGAGCGACTTCTGCGCGATCACATCGATCGACGAGACGACGCCCTGCTGCGCCTTGCGACGGCGGAGCAACCACACCCCGCAGCCGATCGCCGCGAGGCCGATGGCACCGTACATCGAGAGCTTCTGCCAGGCGTCTTCCTTCGCCGGCGCCGCGGCCGCGGGCTTCGCGTTCGTCTGCGGCACCAGCGGTGCGGTCGTCGCCGCGACGGGCGTCGTCTCCGGCTTCGGCTCGACGGCTGTCGCGGGCGCCGCCGGCGGAGCGGAGACCTTGGTCTCAGGTGTCATTGGGGGAGGGACGGGCGCGGTCACCGCGGCAACTGGCACGGGCGCCTTGGCGGCGAGCTTCGCGGCGAGGTCGGCGGGCAACGTCGGCTCGGGGAGCACGATCGCTGCGCCGTCGGCCGGGACGATCCGCGGGAACATGATGTGGACGTCGCTGCCGACCTGGATCGCTTGCGCGTACTTCGCCAGCGCCCTCACCTCGGTACGCTCGAAGCCGAGCTTGACCGAGAGGACGCGCTGCTCGTTGCCATCGAACTCGACGAGCTTGACGGTCGGGTCGGTCGGGAGCGCCTTGTCGGCACGTGGGTGGCCGACGAGCGGGACCTCCAGACGCGAGCGGATCGGGATCACCGCCGTCTTCGCTGCCGTCACGTTGTGCGCGATCACCTCCACGGCCGTGCCGCGGTCGATGACCTCGAAGCCAGGAGCTGGGTCCGCGAGGACCACCGTCGGGAGAGCGATCAACGTGATGATTGCGAGGCGCATCTCAAGCGTCCTTTCCGCCGATGAGCTCGACGATCCGAATGCCGCACTTCTCTCCGACGGCGATCGCCTCGGCGCGTGCGACCAGGCGGTTGTTCACCCGAACGTCGAGCGGCGCACCGGTCGGCGTATCGAGCGTGATGATCGAGCCCGGTCCGAGGTGGGCCGCGAGCTCCGACAAGTTCATCCGGATGCGACCGAGCTCCACGGTGACCTCGAGAGGCACGTCATGGAGCAACGCCTCGAGGGCGGCGGGGTCGAACGGTTCGGTGTGCGCTTCACTCATGACTTGACCCCTTGTCCGTGGACGATCGTCTCGATCTGCACCGCGAGAACTCCGCGGCACACGATCGGCCGCGCCCATGCCTTCAGCACGCCCTCGCAGTAGACGGGGACGCGCGAGTCAAAAAACCCTTGGAGCGTGAACGTCTGCCCGGGGTGCAGCTTGCGCATCTCGCGGAGCCGCATCCGCAGCGTCCCGAGCTCGACGACCACCTCGACCGGCACGTTGGCGAGGGCGGAAGCGATCCGCAGGGCATCGGCCTTGAATGACGCGAGCGCCACCGGCCGCTGCACCAGCACCTCAGGTCGCACATACACGCTGACCCGGCCGCTGATCGCGCCCGAGAACGTCAGCGCCACACGCACGACCGAGCGTGACTCGATCAGCCGCGCGACGATCCCGAGGTCACTCGACGCCGCCATGTCCGACGAGAACACCTCTTTCCAGGAGGTGCACCACGCATCGAGCAGCGACTTGCCGGCCGGCTGGAACAGTCGCAGGGAGACGAGCGAAGGCGGGCGGTTCGGATCCGACGTCATCGTTGCCGCGCCACACCGGCGCGCTGCCGCCACATCGATCACCGCCCCATGCACCGCCACCAGCATCTCGCTCTCGCCGGCGCGTAGACCCGCGATCCAACCGCCGCGCAGCTCGTCTTTTGCGGACGTGCCATCGACGATCTCCGCGGTCACCACATCCAGCTGCCACGACCCAGGCAGGTGGCTCTTCAACGTCTTCTGCGCCACGCGGACCGCGCGGTTCGCGAGCCCGATCAGCACCGGCCGCGCGGCATCGGCGATCCGGTCATCCGCGATCAGCGCCAGCCGCGTCGGTTCGTGGTCGACCGCGCCCACGCCACGCCGCACGGGCGACGTCTCGCGGATGGCGGCCTGGATGGCCTCCATCTCTTCGGGGTCGAGTAGCGCGTCGCTCACGCGGCGGAGGTTTGCAACCGAGGTGCCGCCCTAACCACTTGCTTTCGTTCCGCCCGCCGCGGCTCCGATCGCCAGCCTTGGCGTCATCGGCGTCGCCGAACTGCCGTCCTACATAGGGCCACACATGGCAATCCCGGGGTAGATTGGACCCGAGGAGGAGGTAGGCGATGGCCGGGTCGGAACTACTTCCTGACGAGCGGGTGAGCCCACAGGAAGCGGGCGAGCAGTACCGTGCGCTGTTCGAGCAAGCGGCGGTCGGTGTGGCGCTGCTGGACACCCGCACCGGGAGGTTCCTCCGGGTCAACCGCAAGTACACGGAGATCATCGGGTACTCCAAGGAGGAGCTGGCCACGATGAACTTCATGCAGCTCACACACCCCGAAGATCTGGCGCCGGATCTCGGCCAGATGGCACGGCTCGAGCGCCGCGAGATCCGCGAGTTCTCTCTCGAGAAGCGGCTGATCCATCGCGATGGAGCTCCGCTGTGGGTCGCGTTGACGGTGTCGGCACTGGCGGACGATGAACCGCCGCGTCAGCACATCGCGATCGTGCAGGACATCAGCGCGCGCAAGGCGGCAGAACACGCGAGCCGCACTGCACGAGCCGAGCTCGAGGCGACACTGTCGGCGCTCCCGGACTTGCTGTTCGACGTCGACGACGAGGGGCGTATCCACGACTTCCGCACTCGAGACGTGACCACCTTGGCGATGCCGCCGTCCGAGTTCCTCGGCCGCAAGCTCGCCGACGTGCTGCCGCCGGACATCGCTACCATCATCCAGGCTGCCCTCGACGAGGCGCTCGTGCAGGGACGCTCGAGCGGAAGATCGTATCGCCTGATGGTGGGAGGCGTCGAACGATCCTACGAGCTCTCCGTGGCCCCCAAACCCGTCGAAGCCGGGCGCCCTCGCTTGATCGCCATCGTTCGCGACATCACCGAACGCGTCGTCCTCGCCGAGGAGCGTCTCGCGATCGAAGCGCAGCTGCGCCAGTCACAGAAGATGGAAGCCGTTGGCACCCTCGCGGGAGGGATCGCGCACGATTTCAACAACCTGATCGCCATCATCAGCGTGAACCTCGAGCTCCTCCAGGGCTGCGTGCCGCCGAGCGGGCGCGAGCCCATGGAGAGCATCGGCCTTGCCACCACACGCGCGGCAACGCTCGTCAAGCAGATCCTCGCGTTCAGCCGCAAGCAGTCGACGCGACGCGAGGTCGGCTCGCTCGGCGCGATCGTCGAGGATGCAACCCGGCTGTTGCGCGCCACGATTCCGCGAGGCGTTCGCGTCGACGTCGAGATCGATCCGACACCCGTGTTCGTCCGAGCCGACGCGTCGCAACTGCAGCAGGTCGTGATCAACCTCGGAACAAATGCATGGCAGGCGATCGCCAGCGGAAGCGGCACGATCGCGTTTCGCGTGGACCGCGTGGGCGACCACGCTCGCCTCCGGGTCACCGATGACGGCATCGGGGTGCCCGCAGAGCTGACCGAGAGAATCTTCGAGCCGTTCTTCACCACCAAGGCAGCTGGCAGCGGCTCCGGGTTGGGGCTCAGCGTCGTTCACCGGATCATCGAGGATCACGGCGGCACGATCATGATCGAGAGCAGGCCGGGCCAGGGCACCACCTTCGAGGTCCGCTTCGAGGCGGTCGCCGGCGCACCACAGGTCGTCGAGAGCGAGCCCGTCGTCGTGACAGGGAATGGCGCACACGTGATGGTGATCGACGACGAGACCCTGCTCCTCCGCCCGTTGGTGCGTGCCCTCGTGGGCTTCGGGTACCGCGCGACCGGGTTCAACAACCCGGTGGAGGCGCTGGGCGCGTTTCGAGACACCCCTCTCGGCTTCGACGTCGTGCTGACCGATCTCAACATGCCCGAGCTCTCGGGGCTCGATATCGCGAAGGCGGTTCGCGAGCTTCGTCCCGAGATCCCGATCATCTTGATCTCGGGCTATGCGCCGCACGGCGATGCCGAGATCGCCGAGGCGGGCATCCGGCACCGCATCGCCAAGCCCTTCGATCTACCGGCGCTCAGCAAGCTCCTGCGCTCCGTCTTGCCCTGACGCACCGATCGCGCCCTCGCCGCGCGCGTCGCGAGTCGGTGACGTCGCGTACCCGTCGGCTACCCTTCGGCTCACCTGACTTCCCTGGCCGCGGATGTAGCCTCCTCCGTATGAGAAGTCTCACTGTCATGTTCACGTGCGTCGGGCTGTTCGGGGCCGCGCACCAAGCCCGAGCCCAGGCCCAGATCGTTCCGACCGACGAGGTCAAGGGCGCCGACCAGAAGGACATCAACGGCTGGGCACCGTTCCTCGGTCTGACGAGCACGATCAACCTGACCTCGAACTCCCACGTGGTGGGTCAGGTCGACGGGTTCTCGACGTTGTTCGGTCTGGGCCTGGCCGGCGGCGCGGACTACGTGCACGGGAAGCACCTGCTCCGCTCGACGCTGTCCATCGACGAGAGCTTCGCGCGGACCCCGGTGATCGACGAATTCATCAAGACCAACGACGTCGTCAAGCTGGAGGGTCTGTACAACTACTTCGTCACCAAGAACCTCGGTGGCTTCGGGCGGCTGGGCCTCTCGACCTCCGCGTTCCCCGCCGAGGACGTGCGCGCCGTCTCGACCATGTGGGTCGAGAAGACCACCACGGGCACGAACCCGCTCAACACCGGGTTTCGCCAGCGCCTCGCCGGCTCGTTCGCGCCGTTCACGATCAACGAATCCGTTGGCGCATTCGCGGAGCCCATCCACGGAGCGAAGCTGAACCTCTCGGTCCGCGTCGGGCTCGGCGCGCGGCACACGTTCGCCGACACCGTGTTGCTCATTGACGACGACAAGGCCACCCCGATGCAGGTCGAGCTGCTGCGCCTGTCGAACGTGCACCAGCTCGGTGCCGAGCTGTTCGGCGGCGCCAACGGCAAGTTCCGGGATGGCAAGGCGAGCTACCGCGCCGGTCTCAGCGTCCTGTTCCCGTTCGTCAATAACGACAAGGACAATCGCACCGTCTCCGCGCTAACCCGGGTGGGTTTCGAAGGCGCGCTCACCTTCAACATCTACTCGTGGATGTCGCTCGTCTACAGCCTCAACATCACGCGCGACGCGCAGCTGTTCCCCAAGGGCAACGAGCTCACGCAGGTGCAGAACAGCCTGCTCCTGACTTTCCAGTTCAACGTCGTCAAGAAGAAGGAGAAGGACAAGGAGCCATCCGCCGAGGAGAAGGCGCTCGCCGAGGAGAAGAAGAAGGCAGCCGAGGCGGAACAACGTGCCATCGAGCTCCAGAAGCAGCTCGAGGAGCTGAAGGCGAACCCGCCGCCCGTGACACCGCCTCCGGCCCCCGCACCCGCACCCGCACCCGCACCGACGCCCGCACCGACGCCCTGATCCGGTTGACGTCCGCAACCGCGCGAGCGCGACGCAGGACGTGATCCAGCATCGCGAGGACTTCGCCCGTGGCCGCGCGACCCGCATGACCGACGACAAGACGACCGCACGGGTCGCGGATCCGCCAGCGTCGCGTGCACACCAACAGGCGCGCATCTCATCGCAGCGCGGCTTCGCACCCACCGCGTCGAGGACGAGTTGACGAGCGCGAAGGGACACGGCCGCTTCCGCGAGCGGCGCCGCCGCCCTTCGGTGACGAAGAAGATGTCAGAGCAACACGCTACTGCCCTGATCAAGATGAACGAGCGGGGACACGGCGGAAAGCGGGCGGGCGCAGGTCGCAAGAAGTCGGGGCGTCGCGTCGGCACGCCGCATCGCCGGCGGCCGGAACTCTCGCCTCGTCATCCCGTCCACGTGACCCTGCGTCTTCGCAAGCGCTTCCCGGAGCTCCGGACGCGCGACTGGTACGCGCTGATCCATTCGGCGATGCAGCACTACCTCGGGCGCGAGGACTTTCGCATCGTTCACGGTTCGATCCAGAACACGCACCTTCACTTCCTCGTCGAAGCGCAAGACAGGCGGGCGCTCACCCTCGGGATGCAGAGTCTGACGATCCGACTCGCCCATGCGCTGAGCCTGTCGGGCGTCGGCAAGGTGTTCGCCGACCGCTACAACGCGGTTCAGATCCGCACTCCGCGGCAGGCGCGCAACTCCCTCGCCTACGTTCTGAACAACTGGCGCCGGCACCGCGAGGACTTCGCCGGTGGCCGCAGGCTGCGCGCACCGATCGATCAGTACTCGACGGCGGTGACGTTCGCCGGGTGGTCCGAGCAGCCGCAATTCGTCTTGCCCGCGGGACATGTCCCGTTGCCAACGTCACCACCCCAGACGTCGCTGCTTCGCTACGAGTGGAAACGGTTCGGCCTCATCGATCCGTTCGAAGTCCCCGGCCCGATCTGGTGACCTGGGCGCCGCGGCCGCCCGTCCGGAGACCATGGTCGGCTCGTTCCCGGGGTGCCTGGAGCCGAGCAACTCGCCAAGCTTCGTCGTTACTTCCGGACGCGCCACGTGCGCGATCGGCACCCGTGCTGCAATGCCACCATGGGCAACCCCCTCACCCCGGGTGTCTACGAGCACCCGATCACGGAAGCCCTCGCACCGCGCGTGGACATCAGCGATCGGGACGAGACGACGGCGCGCCGGAAGTCAGTCGGCGCATCCGGGACGACGTCGACTCCCAGCGATTTCCTAGCGCTCGAGGTTGTTGATGTCCGACGTGCTCGCGTCGGCCGTAGTCAGGTTCTTCCGAATGCGCGGTGGGAGCGGCTCTACGGTCGGATGCCGCGGTTGCAGCTTCGTGCATACCCGGGTATGCTTCTCGTATGCGTAGGATCACGGTCACCCTCGATGAGGCCCTGGTCAAGCTGGCGGAAGCGGACGTCGCTGCCGGACGTGCGCCGTCCATCAGCGCGTGGGTGGCCGAGGCAATCCGTGCGAAGGCGCAGGCGCGAACGGAATTGCTTTCGGACTTCGACGAGCTCGAGCGCAGGGATCCCACACCGCCACACGTTGTCGAAACGATCGCACGCTCGCTGGGCCTCTCGCGCTCCGTCGTGGCGAAGGCCATCAAGAGGCCACCGACGGCGGCGGCCACCCGAAAGCGTGCTGGGTGAGGGAGATTGTCCTGGATGCGGGAGCCCTGATCTCTCTCGAACGGGGAGATCGCGAGATGCGTGCCTACGTCTACCTGGCCGAGGCCGGGAAGACGATTCTCACCACGAGCTCGGCGGTCGTGGCTCAGGTCTGGCGTGGCGGTGCGCGACAGGTGCGCCTCGCCCGCTTCCTGACGAGTGATCTGGTGACCGAACTACCGCTCGGGCGCGAAACAAGCCGCCGCATCGGCGCGATCGCTGCTGCGATCGGAGCGCATGATGTCGTCGATGGCCATATCGCTGTGATCGCGCTGGAGCGAGACGCCATCGTCATCACGAGCGATCCCGACGACATCGCGCGGTGGGGCGTCGACGAACGTCGAATCGTCACGTGCTGACGTACGAGTCAAACCGGGTCGCGCGACCCGGTTTCACGTCAGCGCTTGAGGTTGTTGATGTCCGACATCATCTCGTCGGCCGTGGTCACGGTCTTCGCGTTCGCCTGGAACGCGCGTTGGTACGCGATCAGGGTGACGAGCTCGGTACCGAGGTCGACGTTCGAGGCCTCCAGAGCGCCCGAGACGAGGGAGCCGCGCGCACCGGTGCCGGCGACATCGATCAGCGCCTCGCCCGAGGCGCCGGTCGCTGACATCATGCCGTCGCCGACGCGCTCGAGGCCCTCCTCGCTCGCGAAGTTCGCGAGCGCGACCTGGGCGATCGCGATCTTGTCACCGTTGTCGTAGACACCCGTGATCTTGCCGTCATCGCCGATCGCGACGTCGATCAGCTTGCCGGCGCTGTGACCGTCGTTGTCGATCGAGTTGATCGTGCTCGCGCTCGCGACGGACGTCGTACCGTCGAACGCCATCGCGATGGCCTGGTTCGGGGCGGCGTTGAGGAAGCTCGCGGTCAGCGAACCGGTCTGGGCCGTCAGGTTGCCGCTGGTGTCGAACGTCATCGTGCCCGTCCCGATCTCCGTCGGCGTGCCAGCGGTGCCGCCCGCGAGCTCGCCGCCGTCGACCATCGCGTGATACTCCCAACCGCCCGCACCGTTGTTCCGGAAGTACATGTCGACGTGGTGCGAGTTGCCGAGTGAGTCGTAGACCGTCTGCGACGTCGCGTAGTTCGATGTCGCGGTCGGGTTCGCCGGATCGAAG
>JAYVLW010000533.1:0-5076 GCA_043759315.1 Myxococcales bacterium | reverse complement strand
GTTCATGACGTAACCAGGCGACTATGGCTGGCCGACTGGGCGCGCGCAACCCCTGAAAACTTGTGCGTTCGCCGCCCGATCGTCGAGGATTCCTCGCATGGCCCGGCGACTTCGCCTCGACGAGGCGGTCGACATGTTCCTCGACCACCTGAAGGTCGAGCGCGGGCTGTCGCGCAACACGCTCGACGCCTACGGCCGCGACCTCGCGCGGTTCACCGCGTTCCTGATCGAGCGCGGGCGCGAGGACGCCGATGACATCACCCCCGCCGACGTCACCGAGTTCCTGATCAACCTCGCCGAGCAGGGCCTCGCCGCGCGGAGCCGGGCCCGGACGCTGGTCGCGGTCCGCGGCCTGTGCAAGCACCTGGTCGGCGAGCGCTGGCTCGAAGGCGATCCGTCGTCGCTGATCGATTCGCCGCGGACCGCCCGCCGGCTCCCCGGCGTGCTCGGTGAGGACGCGGTCGCGCGCCTGATCGCCTCGCCGCCCGATACCCCGCGCGGCCGGCGCGACCAGACGATGATGGAGCTCGCCTACGGCGCGGGGCTCCGCGTGTCCGAGCTGGTGACGCTGCCCCTCGCCGACGTCAACGTGAATGCCGGGTTCGTGCGGGTCACCGGCAAGGGCAACAAGACGCGGCTGATCCCGCTCAACCACACCGCGCTCGGCCGGATCGTCCGTTACCTCGCCGAGGATCGACCGGCGATGGTGAAGGATCCGGCGCAGCGGGCGCTGTTCCTCACCGACCGCGGCGGCCCGATGACCCGGCAGGGGTTCTGGAAGCTGCTCCGTGGCTACGCCCGCCGCGCGGGCATCCGCCTGCCCTCCGGCGATGTCTCGCCGCACAAGCTCCGCCACTCGTTCGCGACCCACCTGATCGAGCACGATGCCGATCTGCGCGCCGTGCAGGCGATGCTGGGCCACGCGGACATCTCGACGACGCAGATCTATACGCACGTCGGCCAGGCGCGGATGATCGAGCAAGCGCGCAAGCACCCGCGCGCGCGATAGCCGTCGCCAGACGCGGTAGGATTGGCGGATGCGGAACCTGCGCGCTGCTCTCGCACTGCCCCTCCTCGCCGCGCTGTCGTGCGGCGGCTCGCAGAAGCCCACGGGCGGTGGCGGTGGCGATGGCACGTCGCAGAAGACGTACGACCCGTTCGGGATGAAGGACGACGCGAAGGTCACGAGCCAGGCGGTGATCCTCGGCACCGACGAGAAGAACGGCTCGACGGTGCTCCCGCTCCCCGCCCTGGCGAGCAAGGGCCTCGTCGACGCGATGTTCGTGCGGATCGGCGGCGGCCAGACCGCGTCGGGCGGCTCGACGCCGGTGAAGCTCTCGACGTCGCCGAACACGGATGGCTCGGTGCAGGTCGGCATCTTCGAAGAGCTCGCCGGCGGCACGGGCGCGCAGTGGCGCGCGGGGGTGTGGGTCTCGGCGTTCGTCGCGGCGACCGTGCTCGGCAAGGACCTCACCGACTTCACGTTCTCCGCGTCGAGTGGCGGCTACATCGACGGCGCGTCGGCCTCGGGCCTGATGGCCGGCGGCTTCCTCGCGACGATGACGGGGCAGAAGATCGACGCGAACGTGACGATGACCGGCATCATCAACCCGGATGGATCGATAGGTCCGGTCGGCGGGATTCCGGAGAAGTTCGCCGGCTCGATCGACAAGGGCAAGAAGAAGCTCGGCTACCCGATCGGCATGCGGTGGTCGAAGTCCGAGGCGACCGGGAAGCTCGTCGATCTCGTGCAGCTCGCGAAGGACCGCGGCGCCGAGGCGGTCGAGGTCTCCAACGTCCACGAGGCGTACAAGCTGCTGACCGGCAAGACGCTTCCCGAGGCGGTCCCGGTCTCCGAGTCCGAGATGGCGCTCGATGCGGAGACGGTCAAGGGCATCGACGAGAAGTACAAGGAGTGGCAGCAGAAGCTCGCCGGCCAGTGGGCGTCGCTGCTGCAGCTGCAACAGGCGGGGCGACTGCCCGCGACGTTGCTCGCGATGGCGAAGTACGCCCAGGACACGGCGGAGAAGGCGGAGAAGCTGCACAAGCAGGGCCTCACCGCGGCGGCGTACGCGAAGATGCTCGGCGCGTGGGTCTATGCGGCGAGCGCGACCGATACGTACGAGATCCTCGCGAAGGTCCAGGCCGGCGACACCAAGGGTGCGGTGGCCGTGCTCGAGCAGCTCGACCAGCTCGATTCGATGACGCTCGACGTGTTCAACAAGGTCGGCGCGATCAAGCCGGCCACGCTCGGCCAGCACCTCCTCATGATCACCACGTTCCAGGCCGCGCTCCGCGGCTGGGGCTTCAAGCAGTTCGCGACGGATGCCGTCGGCCGCACGAAGGCCTTGCTCGCCGAGCTCGGACCGATCAAGGCGGAGCTGTCGTCGCCCGACGTCGCCGACAAGGTGGTGCAGGCGGTGGCGCCGACGGTGCTGCTGATCGGTCGCACGGTCGCCGAGACGATGATGGCGCAGCAGGAGCTCGAGTTCGAGACGGAGAAGAGCGTCAACTACATGTGCTCGATCCCGAACGTGAAGCGGATGGCCACCTCGTTCCAGTCGGCGGGCGTGGCCGGCATCAACTACTTCGACACGCTGCTCGTCGAACCGCTCGCGAAGCAAGCGAACATGTCGATCGAGGAGGCGCGCATCCGCGTGTCGATTCGCGAGCCGGACTACCTCGTGGCGTACATGCTCTCGCACCTGCAGCAGCTGGAGGGGTTGCCGAAGGACCTCAAGACGAAGTGGGGCGAGGGCTCGGTCGCGTGGGCGCTGCTCTCGCTCGCCGGCTCGGAGCTCGCCTACTACCACTCGGCCGAGTTGATCGCGAAGTACTACTCGCTCGGCCTCCACACCGATGAGATGGGGCGCGCGGACTCCGTCGAGCACGACAAGGCGTTCACCAACATGCTCGCGAGCGCGGAGCGCCAGGCCCGAGCCAACGCCCGCGCGGCACGGATCGCGACCGGTGGGATCCCGGTCCAGGCGAAGCTCTCGTACCAGCTCGCGAGCGTCGACCGCGAGGGTGACGTCAGCGACAAGATCAGCGCGCTCGCCGGGTACTGGCAGTCGTCGGCGTTCTCGCAGACCGCCGTGATGCTCGCCCGCAATTGAGCGCCGATTCGCGGTGCTGCGCGCCCACGCACCACTGCGCGGTGCTGCGCGCCCAACGTTCGTGAGGCTTGCAGGTGCGTGGGGATTGCGTGAGCTGATAGGTTGGGGGCGTGGATCCCGAGCGCGCGAGCGCGACGATCGCCGTGGACGCACCGCGCCGGATCCGGCTCGACGAGCTACTCCACGAGCTCGGCGCTCGCACCGCCGAGGGCGAGCCACCCTCCGAGCGCCCGATCAACCTCACCGTCGGCGAGCTCGTCGACAAGGCGGCCGAGGGCGGGTTCGGATTTCTCGTGGCGATCCTGACGATGATCGCGATCCCGTTCTTCGGCCTGTCGACGCCGTTCGGCCTCGCGATCGCCCTGGTCGGCGGTCAGATGATGCTCGGCCGCCCGCAGCCGTGGCTGCCGAAGCGCGCCCGCAAGCGCGTGCTCAAGATGGAGATGCTCGACCGCGTGACGAGGATCCTCGCCAAGCGCACGCGATGGATCGCGAGGTCCACGCGGCGCAGGTACGAGTGGTTGATCCGTCCACGCCTTGTCGGCCTCGGCATCTTCCTGCTCGCGCTCGCCCTTGCCCTGCCCTTGCCCATCCCCGGATCGAACCTCGTGTTTCTGGTCCCGTTGTTCATCTACTCGGTCGGCGTGCTCGAGCGCGACGGGCTGTGGATCGTCGCCGGCCACATCGCGCTGCTGATCGACGCGGCGCTGATCGTCGTGTTCGGGAAGACCGTGCTGATGGTCCTCGAGAAGATCTGGCACTGGATCGTCTGAGCCGCGTCTACCGCTGGGACCGCAGCAGCTCGGCGATGTCCTTCTGCCCGGCGGGATCTTCGAGGATGACCGCCGCCTGCGTCGACATCGTGTCGTGCTCGAGCATCAGCTCGACGGCGCGGCGGGCTCCGATCAAGCCCGAGGCGCGACCTGGCGCCTGGAGCGCGAAGTCGGTGACGCCCGCCTTCGCGATCACCGCGAGGATCCACGCGAGGTCCTTCTTGAACCGCTCGTCGGAGTAGCCCTTCGCATCGCCACAGCCGAACCAGAGCAGGCGCGAGAACGGCAGCCGACGGCCCGGCGGCAACAGCATCGACTCGCCCTGCTCCGCGCTCGCCTTGTTGCCCTTGAGCAGCTTCGAGAGCCGGCCGCACATGCGCCAGTCCGCGAGGCCCGCGGCCCCGCGCAGCGGACGATCGTCCTTGAACACCGGGAGCACGAGGCAATCGCGCGCGGTCTCGTCCCAGCGCGCGAGATCGAGAGGTAGCACCGAGAGCGCCATGCTCAGTCCTCGACGTGCCGGCCCGCGGCGCCCGCGATGCGATCGAGGACGCCATTGACGAAGGCGGAGGACTCCGCCGTGCCGAACCGCTTCGCGAGCTCCACGGCCTCGTTGATCACGACCTTGACCGGAACGTCCTTGAATGCGAGGAGCTCGCACGCGCCCAGGCGCAGGATGTTGCGGTCCACGCGCGACATCCGCTCGATGCGCCAGTTCTTCGACGCGCTCACGATCAGCTCGTCGATCTCCGGTCCGCGCTCCGTGGCCGCGGCGACCAGGTCGCGCGCGAACGTCTGGGCGCCCGGATCGACATCGAGCTCGAACGCATCCGCCCACGACACGGCGACGCCGGTGACGTCGGTCGCCGCATCTCCGTCGCGAGCGTAGAGCAGCTGGAGCGCGTAGGCGCGCCCGGTGCGGCGGGTACCTGCGCTCACTTCTTGCCCTTCTTGCCGGAGAGCGCCTTGTACAGCGTGGCGACCTCGATCGCGGCGAGCGCGGCATCGAAGCCCTTGTTCCCCGCCTTGGTGCCGGCGCGCTCGAGCGCCTGCTCGATCGTATCGGTGGTGAGCACGCCGAAGCTGACCGCCACATCGGAGGTCATCGCGACCTGGGCGATGCCCTTCGCTGCCTCGCCGGCCACGTAATCGAAGTGCGGCGTGGAACCGCGGATCACCGCGCCGAG
>JAYVLW010000532.1:0-4424 GCA_043759315.1 Myxococcales bacterium | reverse complement strand
ACACCGCGTCCCAGTCGCCGGAGAGCTTCGCGGTGAACCCGGCGAACGACTTCGTGTCGGCCTTGTACGTGACCGTGGACACCAGCGTGCCCCCCGCCTTCTCGATCTCGTCCTTGAACGCCGCCGTCATCGCGCGGCCGTATCCGTTCTCGGCGGCGAGCACCGCGAACTTCTTCACGCCTTTCGCGAGGGCGCGCTGCGCGAGCGCCCGGCTGCGCGCCTCGCCGGAGTGCACCATGTGAAACACGAACGTGCTGCCCGTGTTCTTCTCCGCCGCCGTGCTGAGGCTGAGCAGGGGTAGCTGGAGGCTCTCGGCGCGCTTGCCCGCCGCATCGACGGCGATGGAATCGATGGGGCCGACGATCGCGATCACGTTGTTCCTCGCGAGGTCCTCGACGCCGGCGACCGAGGCATCCGCGTCCGCCGCGCTGCGCACCTCGACGGCGGCGATCCCCTTGCCATCGGAGACGCCCGCCGCCATGCCGAGCCCGGCCGCGGCGGCCTCCGCGACGCGGTTCTGCTTGCCACCGAGCGGGAGCACCGCACCGACGAGCCCCGCGTTGCCCGCTCCACCACCCGCGCTCGCCGCTGGGGTCTCACCGATCGTCTTCGGCAACCCGACCGCGATCCGCGCGGCTGCCGCGCGATCGGCGAGGTGCTCGTCGGGCTTGCCCGCCTGGTCGGCGAGGAGCTTGAGCCGGCTCGCGACCGCGGCCATCGCAGGGCCCTTCTTGTCGTCGATCTCGTCGTAGATCCGGCGCAGCGTCTCGGGATCCGCGGCCGCGACGACCTCCTGGACGCGGGCGACGATCAGCGCCTTCTCGGTCGGCGAGACCCGGCTGTAGAGCTGATCGAACACCGGCAGCGAGGCGAGCGGCCGCTCACCGAGCGCGGTCGCATACGCGAGCGCGGCCAGATACTCGGTGCGCTCGTCGTCGTTCTCGACCGCCTTCTCGCCGCGCTTGAGCTGGCCGAGCACCTTCTTCGGATCGCCGCCGTAGTTGTTCGCGATGCCGAGGAACAGCTCCGCGCGCGCCGTCAGTCCTGGATCGACATCGGCGTCGACCGTGGAGGTCAACGCCGCGATCGCCACGGCGAACTGGCGCGCCTTGACGGCGGCGATGCCCGCGTACAGCTGCGCCCATGGCGCGATCGGATCGCCCGGAAAGTCCTCGGCGATCTGCCGGAACTCGTCGGTGTTGCGCCCGTCGCGCAGGAACTTCGCCTTCGCCTCGGCGAACCGCGCACGCGCGCTGGCGTCGCCGTTCTGGGGAACATCCGGCACGAGCGTCTTGCGCGTACCGCGCGGACACGCCGCGAGCGCGACCACGAGGGTCAGCAGGGCCACGGCACGCACGAGGAACATCGGCACGGCTCGACGATAGCCACATGCGCGACCCTCCGCAAATGACCAGCTAACCACGCCTACCCTACGAGCTAATTTCCGAGTATCACCCCGGGAATAACATGTCCCGCACGGATCGCATGACCGCCGACCTCGAGCGCGCCTTCGAGGCCCTCGAAGAGGGCGAGATCGACGCAGCAGCCGCCATCCTCGAACGCATCAAGAGGATCGACCGCAAGAACCCCGACGTCATCGCGCTGGCAGCGGCCGTCGCGGATGCGAGCGGCAACGTCGAGGAAGCAATCGCGCAGTACCGCGCCCTCTCCGAGCTGCGCAAGGATGATCCGATGCCGCGCATCTGCATCGCGCGGCTCGAGCTCCACGGCATCGGCGATCCGGACTCCGCACTCGAGACGGTCGACACGGCGTTCGACTTCATCGACGAAGAGGCTGACCTCGTCGAGGCCGTGTACATCAAGACCGAGGCGCTGCTCGCCCTGGACCGCGCCGCCGATGCCCGCGAGACGCTGACCGAGCTCTCGAGCTCCGTGATCGACGACGCGGAGCTCGCTCTCGACCTCGCCGAGCTCGCGCTGGGCGCCGAGGACCCGGCGGCCGCGACCCGCTGGATCGACGCCGCGCGCAAGCTCGACGACGGCATCGCCGCCGACGCGCTCCACCTCCTCGGCCGCGTCCACGAGGCCGGCGAGGATCGACCGCAGATGATCGCCGCGTGGCAGCAGGTCCGCGTGCTGGACGCGAAGCTGCCCCCGGGCGACATCACGATCAGCGACGACGAGGTCGAGCAGATCGCGCTCGATACCCTCGCCGAGCTCCCGCAGAACATCCGCACCAAGCTCGAGCGCGTGCCCATCCTGATCGACACCGCGCCGTCGGAGGCCCAGGTCGCCGATGGTCTCGATCCGCGCACGCTCGGCCTGTTCCAGGGCACCCCGATGCCCGAGATCGGCAACGCGGCGCCCGCGGTCACGAACATCCTGCTGTTCAAGACCAACCTCGAGCGGTTCGCCCACGACGAGGATCACCTCGCCGAGGAGATCCGGATCACCGTCCTCCACGAGACCGCGCACTACTTCGGCCTCGATGAAGCGGACCTCGAGAAGCTCGGCCTCGACTGAACCGAGCGTAGGCGCTCGGTGCGCGCGGACCGTGATCCGCGGGTGAGGCGGCCAGGCGTTCCGTTGTCGACGGTGGCTCAGGCGCTACACCGGATCATGAAGCTCGCCTCGCTTGCCCTCCTCCTCGCGATCGGCGGCACCGCCGCCGCCAATCCCAGGGTCACCGTCGCCCCGAAGATCGCGCATCCCGGCGACGCCGTGCTCGTCACCGTGACGGGATCCAAGGACCTCCCCAAGGGCACCGCGAATGGAACCGCGCTCGAGTTCTTCGCCGCGAAGTCCGGCTATCAGGCACTCATCGCCATCCCCCTCGACGCGAAGGCGGAGCCGATGTCCGTGGAGATCGAGAGCGCGAAGCTGCCGGTGGCCGTCCCGATCCAGGCGAAGACGTTCGCCGAGACGAGCGTCATCGTCGAGGACGAGCTCGCGAATCCACCGAAGGCCGATCGCGATCGCATCGACGCCGACAACGGTGCGATCATCGCGGCCGTCAGCAAGGGCAAGGGCAAGGGCACGCCGCAGTTCACGCGCGCATTCAAGCGCCCGCCCGGCGAGGTCACGTCACCGTTTGGCGAGTGGCGCACGTTCAACGATGGCCACCGGAGCCAGCACCTCGGGACCGATCTGTTCGCGACCGAGGCGTCGCCCGTGAAGGCCGCCAACGCGGGCACCGTCACGCTGGTGCGCGACACGTTCCTCGCGGGCAACACGGTCGTCATCGCGCACGGTGGCGGGATCGCGACGGCCTACTATCACCTCAGCAAGGTCACGGTCGCTGAGGGTGACGTGATCGCGCAGGGCGCACAGGTCGGCCTGGCGGGTCACACGGGCCGCGCGACCGGACCGCACCTCCACATCAGCGTCCGCGTCCCAGGCGGTTGGGTCGATCCGGCGACCTTCTTCAAGCTCGCGATCTCGCCGCCGCGCGCACTCGCGACCGCGACCGCGACCCGCTCGCTGGCCGACTAGTTCGGGATGCAAGCGCCGGCAAGAGGAGTCCCGGGGACGCAGAAGCCCGGGCCGCTGAGGGAGAAGCAACACTCGCCGGCCACGGTGCACTCGCTGTTGCCGTTGCAGAACGGCCCCGACGACCCCGAGTCGATCGCGGCGTCGATCATGATCTGCTGGGAATCGCTCGACGCGTCGATCGGCGGCGGCGTATCTGGCTGCGAGGTACCCGAGTCGCGCTTCACGGACGCATCCGTCTTCGGCATGTCGTCGCCTGCGCCGGGGTTCCCCGCGTTGGCGCAACTGCACACCATCCAGGCGAGCGCGAAACCGCGAAGCGCTGCTGACATCGATACCCCCGCGCGCATCGTATCCAGGCGCGAGGCCGCTTCAACCGTTTTCTGGGGGCCCAGGTCGGATCCTGGCGGGTTGCGCAATCCGTGCACCCGGCGGTGAGCGGAATAAGCCCCCGGAGAGGCTATCCCAGGGTCGCCACGCGGTCTCCGAACAGGCGCTCGAGACGGGTCAGGAGGTCCTCGGTCGGCGCCAGGGCCCAGGCCTCGGGCAGCTGGATCACGGTCTCCGAGCGCTGCGAGAGCTTGAGGCGAATGTTCGCCGTGCAGTTACCGCGCGTGGCGTTCGCCAGGATCGTCTTCAGCTCGTCCACCTGGTCGTGCGTGAGCTGGTCGGCATCGAGGTGGATATCGACGCGGGTCGACTTGGCCTCGCGCAGCTGCGAGAGCGGCGCCGCCGCCTCGAGCAACATCTTCCACTCGGGTGCCTCGGCGTTGCCCTCGTTCTTGACCGCGCCCGAGCACAGGATCGGCTCGTCGCTCACGAGCACGTGGCGTACCTTCTCGAACGTCTTCGGGAACGCGATCACCTCGAGCGTCCCCTCGGCATCCTCGAGCATGAAGCGCGCCATCTTGTCGCCCTTCTTCGTGATCATCTCGCGGTACTGGCTGACGATGCCGCCGATCGAGTTGTCGCCG
>JAYVLW010000531.1:0-3634 GCA_043759315.1 Myxococcales bacterium | reverse complement strand
GCCGGATCGAGCCGGAGCTGTTCGAGCGCGCCGCCGCGATCGCGACGGCGCTGTTCGCCGAGGGCCAGCGCCACGCCGCCGCCCAGGGCCTGATCCTCGCCGACACGAAGTACGAGATGGGGCTCGCGCCGGATGGCGCGCTCACGGTGATCGACGAGATTCACACGCCGGACTCGTCTCGCTACTGGTACGCGGATGACTACGCGTCGCGCCTCGAGCGCGGCGAGGAGCCGCGCAGCCTCGACAAGGAGTACGTGCGCCGCTGGCTCTCCGGCGAGGCGAAGTGGTCGGGGGATGGACCGCCGCCGATCATGCCCGACGAGGTCAAGCTCGAGGCGGCGCGCCGCTACATCGCGAGCTACGAGATCGTCACCGGCACCACGTTCGTACCCGATGTCGGCCATCCGATCGATCGCATCGCGCAGGCGCTGGGGGCCGCGTGATCATCCTCGCCGGCCGCGCAGCCCTCAGCGCGGCACGGCAAGCGCGCGCTCTCGCGAAGGTTCGCGCCGTCGCCTCCGGCGTCACCGGCGTCACCGCGCGCTGGACACACCTGATCTCGGTCGCCCGCCCGCTGACCGCGCCGGAGCACGCGCAGCTCGAGCAGATGCTCGCGTACGGGCCGTCGGATGCGAGCGCCGCGGTCGCGCTGTCGCCGCGGACCGTGTGGGTCACGCCGCGGATCGGCACCACCTCGCCGTGGTCATCGAAGGCGACCGACATCGCGCACGTCTGCGGCCTCACGGCGGTGACCCGGATCGAGCGCGCGATGGCGTATGCGATCACGGGTAGCGGTGATGCCGAGGCGGTGGGCGGCGCGCTCGCGGATCGCATGACCGAGAGCGTGATCACCCGCGAGGCAGACCTCGCGAGGGTGCTCGCTGCACCCGGCGAGGCGCGGCCGCTCGCATTCGTGGCGCTCGGCGCCGATGGCCAGGCCACGCTCCGCGCCGCGAGCACGCGCCTCGGGCTCGCGCTCGCCGACGACGAGATCGAGTATCTCGTCAAGCGCTATGGCGAGCTCGGTCGCGATCCCACGGACGTCGAGCTGATGATGTTCGCGCAGGCGAACAGCGAGCACTGCCGCCACAAGATCTTCAATGCCGAATGGTTCGTCGATGGCGCGAAGCAAGATGCGTCGCTGTTCCAGCTGATCAAGCGCACGCACGCGGCGAGCCCCGGCGGCACGCTCTCGGCGTACAAGGACAACGCCGCGGTCGTCGAGGGGTCGACGGCGATGCGGTTCTTTCCGCGCGAGGCCGACAAGGTCTACGCCGGTGTCTACGAGCCGGTGCACATCCTCGGCAAGGTCGAGACCCACAACCATCCGACCGCGATCTCGCCGTTTCCGGGCGCCGCGACCGGATCTGGCGGCGAGATCCGCGACGAGGGTGCGACCGGCCGCGGTGGCAAGCCGAAGGCGGGCCTCGTCGGGTTCACCGTCTCGGATCTTCGGATCCCCGGCGCGCTCGAGCCGTGGGAGCCCGAGGCGACGCAGTGGGTGGGCTCGCCATCGCGCATCGCGACCGCGCTCGACATCATGCTCGACGGCCCACTGGGTGGTGCCGCGTTCAACAACGAGTTCGGCCGGCCCGCGATCCTCGGCTACTTCCGCACGTACGAGCAGGCGGAGCCCGGGACCGCGAGCGTGGTGCGCGGCTATCACAAGCCGGTGATGCTCGCCGGTGGCATCGGCTCGGTGCGCCCCGGTCACGTCGAGAAGGCGAAGGTGCCCGACGGCGCCGCGCTGATCGTGCTCGGCGGTCCCGCGTTCTTGATCGGTCTCGGCGGCGGCGCCGCGAGCTCGCTCGCGCAGGGCGCGTCGGCGGAGGACCTCGACTTCGCATCCGTGCAGCGCGACAACGCCGAGATCGAGCGACGCTGCCAGGAGGTGATCGATCGCTGCTGGGCCCTCGGGGACGACAACCCGATCCTGTCGATCCACGACGTCGGCGCGGGCGGCCTCTCGAACGCGATGCCGGAGCTCGTTAACGACGCCGGTCTCGGCGCGATGCTCGAGCTGCGGGAGATCCCCACGGGCGAACCCGATCTGTCGCCGCTCGAGCTGTGGTGCAACGAGGCGCAGGAGCGCTACGTGCTCGCGATCGATCCCGGGCGTGTGAAGGAGTTCGCCGCGCTGTGTGCCCGCGAGCGCGCGCCCTGGGCGCAGCTCGGGATCGCCACGCCGGATCGGCGCCTCACGGTCGGTGATCGCCGGGGTGGCCCGCCGCCGGTCGATCTGCCGCTCGAGGTCGTTCTCGGCAAGGCGCCGCGCATGACCCGGCGCGCCGAGACCGTCGCGCCGGTGCGCGCGAAGCTCGATCTCGGCACGGCGACCGTCGCCGAGGCGCTCCACCGCGTCCTCGGTCTGCCGGCGGTGGCCGACAAGACCTTCCTGATCACGATCGGCGATCGGACCGTCGGCGGCATGATCGCGCGCGATCCGATGGTCGGCCGGTTCCAGGTGCCGGTCGCGGACTGCGCGCTCACGCTCGCCGGCTTCGACACGCACGCCGGCGAGGTGATGTCGCTCGGCGAGCGGCCGCCGGTCGCGCTGCTCGATGCGGCTGCGGCGTCGCGGCTCGCGATCGCGGAGGCGATCACGAACCTCGCAGGCGCCCCGATCGGGGCGCTGTCGCGGATCAAGCTGTCCTGCAACTGGATGGCCGCCGCCGGGCACCCCGGCGAGGACGCGCGGCTCTACGCCGGCGTGCGCGCAGCGAGCGAGACCGCGATCGCGCTCGGGATCGGCATCCCGGTCGGCAAGGACTCGATGTCGATGCGGACGGTGTGGGCCGGACCGCCGCTCCCCGTGGCCGCCACGAGAGCGCCGAGCGCCGACGCCGCGCTCGCCCAGCTCGAGAAGGAGACCGAGGTCACCGCGGCATCTCCGAGCGACGACGATGTGGACGCCCAGCTCGCCGCGATGGAGCGGGTCGCCCAGAAGCAGCTCGATCTCGAGGAGCTCGCCCGGATGAAGGGCGCCCTGGCGCCGCGTGGCGACCTCGCCGCGGAGCTTCGCGCCGAGGGCCGGATCGCCGGCGCGGTCTCGGCCGCGGACTCGATCGCGGACCGTGTCGCGGGCGGTCCCGGTGCGCTGCCGTTCCCGTCGCTGCCGTACGGCGGTCGGGACAAGGCCGCGGTGCCGCCGGCACCCACCCGCTCCGTGGTGTCCCCGGTCACGCTCGTCGTCACGGCGTTCGGTCCGGTCACCGACGTGACCAAGGCCGTCACGCCGGAGCTGCGCGGCGACGGGCACGAACTGCTGCTCGTCGATCTCGGCGCAGGGCAGGGCCGCCTCGGCGGCTCGTGTCTCGCGCAGGTGTTCGGGCAGCTCGGCGATGTACCGCCCGATCTGGACGACGCGAAGCGGCTCGGTGCCGCCTTCGTCGCGTTGCAAGATCTCGTGGCGAAGCAGCAGCTCGCCGCATATCACGATCGTTCCGACGGCGGCCTGATCGTCGCAGCACTCGAGATGGCGTTCGCCGCGGGTCTCGGTCTCGAGCTCGACACCACGGCGGTCCACGCCGATCCGTTCGCCGCGCTGTTCGCGGAGGAGCTCGGCGCGATCGTCGAGGTCGCCACCGCGAACGTCGCTGCGGTGACCTCCGCGCTCACGGCCGCCGGCGCCCGA
>JAYVLW010000530.1:0-7965 GCA_043759315.1 Myxococcales bacterium | reverse complement strand
GTGCGCGCGGAGAAGTCGACGCCGAGCGCGAGCGAGAGGTGCGTGACGGCGATCCGCTCGGGATGCGCGAGCGAGTGCGGATCGTGCTTGATCGGAGCGACCTGCGGATGCGCGCTGCCCTTGCACCCGAGGGTGACGAGCGCCGCGCAGAGGATCGCTCTCATGTCACGGCAGCTTGCTCGCCATCTCGGCGAGGTACTGATCGATCTGCGGCTGGTGCGGGATCACGCACTCGCCGCTCTGGGTGACCACCGACTCCCACTTCCAGTACCCCGGTGGCTTCGGCGGATCGGGCTGCTTGCGCGCCCACCACCACAGCCGCGCCTCGCGCACGCCCGGGGGATACGGCGTGGCCGCGCGACCGTAGTCGTTCGTCCACAGATAGAACCGGGGGACCATCGTGCCCTTGGCTTCGCCGGCGGCGACGATCTTCTTCAGCACCGGCGGATCGGAGGCGATGAACGCCTGGAGCGCCGCGTACGCCTTCTCCGCGCACGCGATCGCCTCGGGGCGCGCCGATGCGGGGTTCGGATCGGTCTCGCCGTCGGGCACCACACCCTTCGCCGGATAGAAGCCCCACAGCACGGCCTCCGGGTACTTGATGTCCTCGGTGCCCTCGTACGGCCAGTACTCGGCGCCGGTGAGCGTGTAGCCGTTCGTCGTGAACGACGCCATCTTCGCCGCGGGCGGTGCGACCTCCGGCCTGGGTGGAGCCACCGGCTTCGCGGAGCCACCGCACGACATCACGACGAGAGCGAGGAGCACGCTGCGCATGGCGTCGCTTTATCACAGAGCGAGCGAGATGCCCGCCACCGTCAGCATCGAGATCGCGATACCCATCAACGCCTCGCCGGCGATCAGCCCCGAGGCGACGGGCACGACGTACGCGTTGTAGCTTGGTGCCTTGCGCCGGATGATCTCCGCGACGCTCGCGCCGAGGAACATCATGATGCTGTTGCTCGCGGGCACCACCATCGCGAGGCCGATGCCGTACGGCGACGGGATCCACGCCTTCGCGCGCGCGGGCGCGAACTTCTCGATGACCGCCATCCCGATGCCGAGCGTGCCGCCGACGATGATCGCGATGATCTGCGAGTGACCGAGCGCGCCGATGCCGCCGGCGAACGCCTTCGAGACGCCGGCCCACACCACGCACGACGGCGCGGGCCACTCGTCGCCGCCGAGCACCGACGGATCCGGGATGACGAGGTTGAACGCGGGGACCACGATCGCGGCGCCGGCGAGCACGCCGAACAGCTGCGCGTAGAGCTGGTGCCTCGGCTTCGCGCCGAGCAGCCAGCCGGTCTTCAACGTGGTGAGGAGATCCGCCGCGTGCAGGCCGATGCCGCCGGTGACGTTCGCGGACATGATGTTGCCCGAGAGGTTCCCCGGCGTGATCACGCCGTACAGCATCTGCGTGACCGGGCCCAGCGCCTTGGTCGGCGTGACGTCGGTCTCGCCGGTGACGCGCGCAGCGACGAAGCCCATCAGCACGGCGAGCGGCACCGCGATCAGCGCAGCCCACACCGGGATGTGGAACATCACCGACATCAGGATCACGATCACCGGAGTCAGGATCATGAAGCCCGCAGGGAACCACCACTCCGGGCTCTCGACGGCGCCGATGCCCTCGCCTTCGTCCTTCTGGCGCTTCGCCTTGTCGAACATCTTCGACAGGCCGGTGAACGCGCGGGCGAGCGCGCGCCAGTCGAGGATGAACGACGTCAGGCCCGCGCCGACGAGCAGCGCCGCGCCGGGCCACAGCGTCCACGCGACCACCGCCTTGTAGCTCGCCTCGGTGATCAGCCCTTCGCCGAGGAGCGAGGGGCCGAGGAAGCCGTACGTGAGCAGGCCACCGAGTAGCAGCGACCACCCCGTGCGGAACGACATCAGCGCGCCCGCGCCGAACAGCACGACCTCGGTCTTCAGCGCGATCGTCCACTTCGCGAGCGAGCTACCGGCGATCGTGAGGCCGGGCGCGATCGCGCCGGGGATCAGCTTCCAGGCATCGCGGATCCACGCGAGCACGGCGCCGAACAGCGCGGAGTAGAGGAGCGCCTTCGCGGCGCTCGCGCCCTTGCCGGCGGCGGCGTTGTGGATCGAGCGGATGGTCTCGGCCGTTGCGGTGCCGGTCGGGAACGGCAGCGCCTCCTTGTTGATGAGCTGGCGCTTGATCGGGATCGCGGCGAACACGCCGAGCGCGGCGATCACGCCGAACCACGCGATCATCCCGACCGAGTCGGGGCGGACCGTGGTGGCCATCATCAGCGCGCCGAACGCCGCCATGTTGCCGCCGGCGGTCATGTAGCCGGCGCCGCTCGCGACCGTGGTCAGCGCGTTGTTCTCGAGAATGCTCAGCGGTTTCCGGACCACGCCGATGGCCTGGAGGCCCTGGAACAGGGCGAACGCGAGGATGCAGGCGGTGAGCGTGACGCCGAGACTCCAGCCCGTCTTGAAGAACACGTAGATGTTCGACAGGCACATCACGGCGCCGATCGCCGCGCCGCCGAGCACCGCACGCAGCGTGAGATTCGGTTCGTCGGGCTTGTAGACCTCGCGAAGCCAGATGGCCTCGGGGTCCTCTTCGGGAGGCGTTTTCACGGGCTGTGGACGGTACCCCGAAAACAGGCGATCTGTGGATCGCTGTAATCATTACAAGAACACGATTCAGGTGCAGATGTCAGACAGATGGGGCAAGGTAGCCCCCCTCATGGAGACCCAAAACGAAAACGTGCAGTCGGACGCCGCGGCCTCTTCTACCCCCGCTCGCTACAACGAGCTGGTGCAGCTCGTGGCCAACATGAAGGCGGACTTCGAGAAGTTCTACAACGACAACAACAAGGCCGCTGGTACCCGGGTGCGTGGCGCGATGCAGGAGCTCAAGGCTTTTGCGCAGACCGTCCGCAACGAGGTCACCGAGATCAAGAACAAGGAGTAACGCCGCCGGGCCCTCGGGTCCCCCGGTTACTCGTCCCATGTTCTCCGCCCGCTGGGTGGCGGCACGTCTGTGCTGCCCGCTCGTGGTGCCACCTGGATCCGAATCGCGCGAACCCGCGCGGTAAGGTTCCGTCATGGATCGAAACCCGCAGGCCAAGGAGATGGCCGACGAATCGATGGTACGGAACCTCACCGCGCAGGCCGAGGCGATCTGGCCGCAGGAGCGCCCGATCCTCGAACGCCATGCCCTCCCGGATGCCCCGAGCATCCTCGATGTCGGCTGTGGCACCGGGGAGATCTCGTCGCGACTCGCGACCCTGTTCCCCCGCGCCCGGATCACGGGCGTGGACCTCCTCGAGCCGCACCTCGCGCTCGCACGCGAGCGCTACGCCGCGCTCGGCGACCGCCTGACCTTCGTCGAGGCTGACGCATTCGAGCTGCCGTTCGCCGCCCGCTCGTTCGACCTCGTGGTCTGCCGCCACCTGCTCCAGGCAGTGCCCCGCCCCGAGGCGATCCTCGCGGAGATGATCCGCGTCGCGCGTCCGGGAGCCACGCTTCACGTGATCCCCGAGGACTACGACATGATCCACGCGGGCCCGGCCCGGCTCGACGTCGGCGCGTTCTGGCACGCCGGGCCGCGCGCCTACGCGCGTGCCGCGGGCATCGACCTCCACATCGGTCGCCACATCTTCGCGCACCTGCGCGCGCTCCCCGTCGACGACATCACCATCGACTACGTCATGGTCGATACCCAGCGCGTACCGCGCGCGACGTTCGCCGCGATCTTCGAAGCCTGGCGCGACGGCTACACCGACTCGATCGCCACGCACCTCGACTGGCCCGCCGCCAAGGTCCGCGATCACTTCGACGCGACCCTCGAATGCATCCGGGATCCGAATCGCTACGCGTTGTGGGTGGTGCCCGTCGTCACCGCACGCGTACGCTAGCCGCATGCAGCCGCAATTCTGGAAGGATCGCTGGGCCGAGGGCAAGATCGGATTTCACGAGGGCAAGCCGAACCACTTCCTCGCGCAGTTCCGCGCCCACCTCGCCGGCACGCGTGTCCTCGTCCCTCTCTGCGGCAAGACCGAAGACCTCGCGTTCCTCGCCGCACAAGGACACCAGGTCGTCGGTATCGAGCTGGTCGAAGACGCCGTCGCCGCCTTCTTCGCCGAGCACGACGTCACGCCCGCCATCGAGCGCCGCGGCGACCTCGCCATCTACATGGCCGGAGACATCCGGATCCTGGCGGGCGACCTGTTCTCCGTCCAACCCGCCGACGTCGGCACGATCGATTCGATCTACGACCGCGCGGCCCTCATCGCGCTCCCGTCCGATCTTCGTCCCCGCTACGTCGCGCACCTCCGCTCGCTCGTGGCTCCGGCCACGCCGGCGTTGCTCGTGACCCTCGAGTACCCGCAAGACCTCATGCCCGGCCCACCGTTCAGCGTCCCCGAGGCCGAGGTCCGCGCCCTCTACGGGCAGGTTGCCTACCTCGCGGAGGGCGACGTCCGGTCCGGCCGGGCCGGAGAGCTCGGAGTGGCACGCGAGCGCTGCTACCTGGTCCAGCTGTGTCCGGCAATGGGGACGCTTTCAACTTACGCAACTTGCGATCGGTAACCCCGCGATGAAGCAACACGCACCGGCGACCGAGCGCAACCGCGACGCGATTCGCGAGGTCCTCCAGCGCGAGCTACCTGCGACCGGAACCGTCCTCGAGATCGCAAGCGGCACCGGACAGCACGCCGTGCACTTCGCTGCAGCGTTCCCGAACCTGACGTGGCAGCCAAGCGATCCGGAAGCGACGTCGCGCGCGAGCATCGCCGCCTACCGTGCCGAGGCCAACCTCGCGAACCTCGCCGCACCGCTCGCTCTCGATGTGACGGCCCCTTGGCCTGTCGAGGCGGTCGACGCGATCGTGTGCATCAACATGGTGCACATCTCGCCGTGGGAATCGGCACTCGCGCTGTTCGCCGGTGCCGGACAGCGGCTCGCGGAGGGTGCGCTGCTGTACCTCTACGGGCCATATCGATTCGACGGCACGACAGCGGCCTCGAACGAGCAGTTCGATGCGTCGTTGCGGGCGCGCGATCCACGGTGGGGTGTACGCGACGTGCGCGAGCTTGGCGCCGCCGCGAGCGAGCACGGCCTCGTGTTGCGCGGTGCGGTCGCGATGCCCGCGAATAACCATTCGCTGCTGTTCCGTCGGGCCTGACCATCCGCGGACTTGCAGATCGCAAGTTGCGTAAGTTGAAACCGTCCCCAGTGCCACAGCTGTTATGGTGCCGGTCCCCAGTGCCACAGCTGTTATGGTGCCGCAGCCGTGTGGGTTCCGCTTCTCACGATCGGGCTGGCGATCTGGGTGGCCAGCGTCGCGGTCGTGATCATCCTCCAGCGCCGGTCGGCGGCGGCCACGGTGGCGTGGCTGTTCGCGCTGACGTTCTTGCCCGTGGTCGGGCTGATCATCTACCGGATCATCGGCCCGCTCCGGCTCGAACGGAAGCGGGTCAAGCGGAACGCGAACAAGCGCGTGGTCAAGGAGGCGCTGGAGGCGCTCGCTGCGATCGATGACCACGGGGTCGAGCATCTGCAGCTCGCACGGGTCGGGATGGAGCTCGGCGAGGCATCACCGCTGCGCGCCGTGGAGGTCGATGTCTATCTCGATGGCGATTCCGCGTACGCCGCGATCCTCGCCGCCGTCGCCGCCGCCACTCACCACATCCATCTGGAGTACTACATCTGGGAGCCCGACAAGATCGGCATCGAGCTGCGCGACGCGCTGATCGCACGGAAGAAGGCAGGGATCGCCGTGCGGATGGTGGTGGACTGGACCGGCTCGAACAAGCTGAAGAAGGCGTTCCTGACGCCGCTGCGCGAGGCAGGTGTCGACATCGCCTGGTTCAACCCGGTGAAGCTGCGCTCGCTGCGGTTGCGCCGCCCGGACTTCCGCACGCACAGGAAGATCGTCGTCTGCGACGGCCGCGTTGGCTTCACGGGTGGCATGAACATCACCGACAACCACTCGGCATCGCGCTGCACCGCGTACTGGCGCGACACGCACATGCGGATCACGGGCGCCGCGGTGTGGCCGCTGCAGCGGCTGTTCATCGAGGACTGGTACTTCGCCGCCGGCACGATGTGCCCGATCGACGCCGAGATGTTCCCGAGCCGCGACGAGGCCGGCGAGCACGTCGTGCAGGTGATCGGCTCGGGCCCCGACTCCGCCACGTTCGCGATCCACAAGGTGATGTTCACGGCGATCAACCAGGCGACGGAGCGGCTGTGGCTGACGTCGCCGTACTTCGTACCGGACGACGCGCTGCTCACCGCGTTGATCTCCGCGGGGCTTCGCGATGTGGACGTACGCCTGATCATCCCGAAGAAGGGCGACAGCCGCCTGGTCGATCTCGCGGCACGCAGCTACCTGCCCGAGCTGCTCGCGGCGGGCGTGCGGGTCTACGAGTACGACGCGCGGTTCATCCACGCGAAGACGATGTTGTGCGACGACGACGTTGGCGTGATCGGCACCGCGAACCTCGACAACCGCAGCTTCCGGCTCAACTTCGAGGTGATCGCCGTCGCGTACGGCGAGAAGGTGAACCGCGAGCTCGCCGCCGCGTTCACGCACGACCTCGCGGGCGCGCGCGAGCTCACCGAGAGGGACATCGCGAAGCTCCGGTTGCGCACGCGATTCGGCCAGGCGGCCGCGCGCCTGATCTCGCCGTTGCTCTAGCGGAACCACCTCGCGCTCGCGCGCGGAATCCGGTCGCGGCGCCACCCCCCGAACAGCTCGCGAACGGCGATCAGTCGACCAGCTGGACCACGAGGCGCACGACCACCGCGCCCTCGTGCAGCTTGCTGACGTAGGTGTGGTGGCAGCGCGTCGCCGGATCGCGCTCGACGATCGACGCCGCACCCGGTTGCGATGGAAACCGGAAGAACGTCGCTCCGCGCCGCTGATAGCGGACCTCGGCGCCGGCGACGACGGCCGGTGACAGATCGACCATCACCTCGACGCGATGATCCTCGTGAAGCGGATCGTGGTGCGCGAGAACATAGTCACCGGGCACGAGCCGCACCACGCGCGCCGTGGCGACCCGCAGCGTGCGCGCGGTGATCTCCGACGCGAGCGCGACGAGCGCCCCCGGCACGTCGACGCCGTCGGCGTAGCCGTAGCTGCCGCGATCGACGAGCGCATACCGCGCGAACCGCTCCGGCACCGCACCGCGCGGTGCATCGGGGATGATCGTCGCGAGGCGCGAGAGCTGGATCATGGATAGAACCAGCCGGCGAGCGAGAGGCGCAGCCCGCCGAGGACCTCGCGCACCTGGTGAAGCGACACGTCGCTGACGTCGAACACGGCGAGCCGGTGCGGGCGCGGGGCGATCAGCAGCGCCGGATCGGTCGACGTGATCTCCGATCCCTCGACGGTGCAACGAAACAGCTCGAGCTCGCCACCGCGCGGCGGCTCGGGCGTCGGCAGGTAGTAGGCGAACGCGAGAAGTCGCGCCAGGCCATCCTGGTGATCCGAGTGCGGCAGCAGGTAGTGCCCCACCCGGTACGCGTACGCGCGCAGCTCCGCACGCGTGACCGGCTTGCCGGTGATCCGCGCGAGCGCCGGCGCGAACACCGCGCCGAACTGTGCGCCGAGCTGGGTCAGGTCCCCGGACGCCTCGAACGCGAAGATGTCGCCCTCCTGGCGCACCACCCCCTCGTCGTCGAGCACGTCCAGGATCGGCGTCGCGGGGACCACCTCGTCGAACACGAGGTGCGGGAACGGCTGCGCCGCGCGCCACGCGGCCGCGAGCGCCGGTTCATCGCGCCAGGTGTCACCGAGGGTCCACACGCGAGCGGTGTACACCATCACGACGGGGTCATCACGGTGTTACGCTCGGACGACGGATGAGCGAAGGGGATCGCCGCCAGGACGTCGCGTTCGACCCGACGGTCGCACCGCCGTCGCCCGACGTTGGCAAGGCAGCGACCTTGCCCGGTGGCCATGGCGCCCCCGAGCTCGCGCACGACGCC
>JAYVLW010000529.1:0-3136 GCA_043759315.1 Myxococcales bacterium | reverse complement strand
GATCGACCCGCACCGGCCGGCTACACGAGGGTGACGAAGCGCCGGAGGGGGCTCATCGTCGCGGGTGGACTCACGTTCGGTTTGTCGTACGGCCTCTGCGTGATCAGCGCGGAGATCGCGCGAATGGGCACCCCGCCCCCGACCTCGACGCCTGACGACGTGCTGTTCATTCCATTCGTGGGACCGTTCATCGAGCTTGGCCGCACATCCGGTGGCCGGGCCGTGCTGGTCGGCTTGGGCCTCACGCAGATCGCGGGTGCCGCGATGATCGGCATCGGCATCGCGACGCGCAAGCATCTGTTCGTCCGCAACGATCAGTTGACGATCGCACCGCTCCTCATCCCGAACGCGGGCGGGCTGTCCGTCACCGGTCGGTTCTAGCAGCAACTGCTGAGAACCCACGAGTCGGTGATGGCGAGGTCAAATGGAATGCCGGCTCGATCCGCAAGGTCCTGCGCCGCGCGCCAGCAGTTCGGCTCGATCGATCAGCGGGTGACATCGACCATCGTCGAGATGCAGTCCTCGATCCAGTCATCGAGCTCGCTCGGCAGATCATCGCCGCCCGCGGTATCGTCGTAGACCGTTCCCGTGGCGACGGTTCCACCGGACCATTGCCGCCCGCCTAGCCCCCTCGGGGTCTTGAGTGCATGTAGATCGTTCACCCAGTCGAAGTACAGACGCAGGCCGTTCGCGTCACTGCCAACCGACAGCTCGGCGAGTTGCCCGGACGGATCGTAGCGCAGCACCAGCTTTGTTCCGATGCCGCGGCGCTTGATCCTCGCAACGGAGCCGGGCTTGCCTCGGCGATGCTGCTTCAGGAACGATCCGGCCATCACCCAAGCTTCCCACGTTCGCGCAGCGCGCATGTGCCAGGAGACCCGGTGGCTGGCGCCTTCGCATCGACAGATCGCTCGCAACGTCGCATAAGCTAGGCGCGATGCGTTCCCTGCTCACCGTGGCCCTCGCGATCGGTTGTTCTTCTCCCACCGCCCGGTCGCGCCCCGCGCTACCGGAGCCGGTCAGCGAATCACCGCAGACGCCACCCGTGATCGCCCCGTCGGTCACGCAACCGCCGAGCCGCTATCCGGCGGCACCGCGCGGGAACGTCACCGACACCTATCACGGAGTGAAGGTCGCGGATCCGTATCGCTGGCTCGAGGCGATGGACTCCCCCGAGACGCGGACGTGGATCGATGCGCAGAACCAACTCGCCGACGAACACCTGAACAAGCTGCACGGACGCGACAAGATGCGCGCGCGACTCGTCGAGCTGTTTCGCTACGACCGCTACGGGATTCCCATGCGCGCCGGCGGACGCGCGTACTGGTTTCACAACGCGGGCGGACCGGGACAGAGCGTCATCGAGTCCGCGAGCTCGCCCGATGCGGCGGCGAAGGTCGTGCTCGACGGCAGCGAGCTCTCGAAGGACGGCAGCCTCGCGCTCGCGGGCATGTCGCCGAGCGACGGCAAGCTGTTCGCGTACGGCTCCGCGAAGGGCGGCGGCGACTGGCAGACCTGGCGCATCCGCGACGTCGAGACCGGCAAGGACCTCCCCGACCAGCTGTCGGACATCAAGTACTACGCGCCCGTGTTCGCGCCCGACGGGCGAGGCATCTACTACAGCCGATTCCCCGCGCCCGCGCCGGGCACCGAGCTCACGGCGACGGATCTCGGCTGCAAGGTGTACTTCCACAAGATCGGCACGAGCACGGATCAGGACGTCGTCGTGTACGAGCGTCCGGACCAACCGACGTGGCAGTACGATCTCACCACGACGCCAGATGATCGCTACCTCGTCATCACGATCGGCGACGGTCAGGTCGGAGATCGCGGGCAAGAGCAGATCGCGTACCTCGAGCTCGGCAAGCCCGGCGCGAAGGTCACGCCGCTGATCGACAGGTACGACGCCGAGTACGTGTTCGCCGGCAACGACCGCTCGGTGTTCTACTTCCGCACGAACCTCGACGCACCGACGAAGCGCGTGATCGCGATCGACACGAAGACGCCGGCGCGCGCGCGATGGAGGACGATCGTGCCCGCTGGCAAGAACGTGCTCGAGGAAGCGAGCGTCGCCGCGAAGCGGTTGTTCGTGACGACGCTCTCCGACGCGCACTCCGCCGTCACCGAGTACGACCTCCAGGGCAAGAAGCTACGCGACGTCACGCTGCCGGACCTCGGCACGGCGGTCGGCTTCAGGGGCGGGCCCACCGACAAGGACCTGTTCTACTACTTCGGCGCATTCACGGTGCCGGGCACGATCGTTCGCTACGACATCAAGAGCGGCAAGAGCACGCCGTGGAAGTCACCGACGGTCGCGTTCGATCCGAGCCAGTTCGAGACCAAGCAGGTGTTCTTCCCGAGCAAGGACGGCACCAAGGTCCCGATGTTCATCACCGGAAAGAAAGGCTTCGCGCTCGACGGCGCACGCCCGACGATCATGACGGCATACGGGTTCGGCGGCATCTCGATGCTGCCCTACTTCCGGTCCGATCTGATCGCGTGGGCCGAGCGGGGTGGACTCGCCGTGGTCGTCAACATTCGCGGTGGCGGCGAGTATGGCGAAGCGTGGCATCAGGCATCCCGCGGTGCGTCGCGCCAGACCGGCATCGATGACTTCATCGCCGCCGGCGAGTGGCTGATCGCGAACAAGTACACGTCGACGAAGAACCTCGGCGTCACCGGTGGCTCGGGGGGCGGTCTCCTCGTCGCGTCGGCGACGGTGCAGCGCCCCGATCTCTACGGCGCATCGGTGCCGCTCACCGGCGTGCACGACCTTCTGCGGTTTCAACTATTCGGGCAAGGTGCGGGTTGGCAGACCGACATGGGATCGATCGACATCGCCGAGGAGTTCACCGCGCTCTACAAGACCTCCCCGCTTCACAACGTGAAGTCCGGGACGCGCTATCCGCCGACGCTGATCGTCACCGGCGATCATGACGTTCGCGTCGCCCCGCTGCACTCGTACAAATACGCCGCCGCGCTCCAGCATGCGCAGGCGGGCGACGCGCCGATCGTGCTTCGCGTCGAGACCCAATCCGGCCACGGCGGCGGTTCGACGGGTGCGCAGAAGGTCGAGCAAGGCACGGACATCCTGGCGTTCTTTGCCCATCACCTCGGCATGGCGATCGACTGAGGG
>JAYVLW010000528.1:0-7418 GCA_043759315.1 Myxococcales bacterium | reverse complement strand
GAGGTAGGCACAGTCAGACGGGCACGAGATCGTCACTAGCCGATGCTGGCCGCAGCATTGCGGACAGATCTGACCGCCGAGGGCGGGACAGCTCCGCTTCCCCTTGCGACTTGCGCAGTAGACACACGTCGCCACGACTGTCGTTGGTATCGGGGTTGCCTTCCGCGTGCAAGCGAGCCTCCCGAGCCTCGGGTCGACACGAGCGCCCGACGAGCGCAATACACGGTAGGCTCACGGTGTGGGGACACGAGCGCTAACCCTGGAAGAGCTTCGTGCGATGGTTGGTGCACTCGATCCCGATGTGCTCGCTGCCGAGGGAGATGTCGATCGAACCTTGATCACGCTTTCGCTGGAGCGCTCGCCACTCGAGCGGGTGCGCTTCGCGCAACAGATGCTCGAGACCTTGATGAGCTTCAAGCGTGTCGAACCTTCGGGTCTCTGATACCGCCACGCTGGTGCGGCTCCTGGTCGAAGGGGGCGTCGAATTCATCGTGGTCGAAATGTCGGCGGCGGTGTTCCTTGGCGTCCCCGCGACGACGCTGGATCTCGACATCGTCCATCGCCGTACGCCAGACAACATCGAACGCGTATTGAAGCTGCTCGCGAACATCGGCGCGTATTACCGTCATGACCTCGCAAACCGACGACTGTCCCCGGCCGCCGAGGCGCTCGCTGGACACGGACACCAGAACCTCCAGACCAACTACGGCCCGCTGGACCTCCTGTGCCAGCTCGACGATCTCGGTTACGAGGAGCTGCTTCCGCGAACGATCATCGTCGAGGACGGGGCTCTCTCTCTTCGTGTGCTCGACCTTCCGACGTTGATCGAGGTCAAGACGAGAGCTGCCCGTCCCAAAGACAGGCTCGCACTGCCCTTGCTGCTGGCGACGCTCGACGAGCGTCGTCGTCGCGATGGTGGATGAACGATCGAGGTGCGTGCTCGTGTCTACATGTCAGGCATCTCGCCGGAAGGGGGGGACGCGAACACCGCCGCACCGTTCCGCAGATTCTCCCAACGCATCCCGGAGGTTGCGCGGCGTGCGGAACGTTGGACGATGCAACCTCGCGTGATCCTTCGGCGCCGCAATAATCGCACTCTAGAGGTCAGGGGTTCGATCCCCCTAGGCTCCACCAGGAAACGGAAAGGTCTCGCAGCGATGCGAGGCCTTTTTGTTTTGCGGCCGCGCCACGAAGCGGCTGCGAAACGGTCGGTCCGTGGAACTTAGGGCACTTGCCCGCGTTCAGTAGTTCGCTGTTCAGTTGCTAGGCAGCGGTCGTGCGAGCGTTGATCGGGAGCGAATCCTCGTCGTGCGTCGCGCGCTCGATCTTCCTCGTCGACACCACGCCGACCGCGTAGCCGCAAGCAACAGCGTCGCGCGTAGATGGCGCTGCACGAAGATGCAACGCTCAGCCCGGTCGCAGCCCGGTGAGGTCGATCGGGACGGGCACGCGCCACTGGTTCTGCGCCATGTGGGCCTCGAACTCGGCCGGCAGCTCCACCTGGTGGCGCTCGACGTAGTACGCGAGGGCGTCGGGCCACGCGTACACGCCGTCGGTCCGCATCGAGCGCTTGCCGGCCAGCGTCTTGCCGTCGAACGCATCCTTGACGAGGCCCGGCGAGGTCACGAGCACCACGCCTGCTCGCAGGTACGCGACGACCTCGGTCTGGTTTGCTGCCGCGCGCTTGCCACGAACGGCGGCGAGCGGTGGTCCATCATCGTAGCCGAGCTCGCGGAAGCCGCCGACCGTCGTCGACGTGCGCTGGCCCGGCGGGGCTGTGACGGGAATCGGTACCTCCGAGTCCGGTGCGTAGCGAGCGCGCGATCCGGCGGACAGTTGCCCGGCGCCACCGCAGACGATGCACAATCCGCGACCAACGCATTCGCCGCACCGCTCGCCACTCGGAAGGATCTGCTTGCCGTGGCACAGCCAGCACACGCGCCTGCCATCGCATTCATAGCAGAGCTCGTAGCCAGGCTCGGGCGTCGTGAGAGGTGTTGCTCGATCTGTCATCAGCTACCGAAGGTGAACACCCAGCGGAACTCCGGCACCGGGTTGGTCGGCTTTTCTCTGCCAGCCTTGCCGTCCATGCTGCGCGGCGCCTCCACACTGTAGTCGTAGTCGGTCACAGGCGGGGCGTTCTCGTTCACCTGGAATGCGCGCGGGGAGCTGGCTGCAGTCGCGTCCAGGGCCTGCCTCAAGCCCTCGCCCTTGATGTGACCACGATCCTTCGTCACGCCGCCCGTCGTTTCGGGCGCGGTGGTCCACTGCACCTCCACGCGACCACCGTCGGCCATGACGTCGCGCAGCCCCTTCGCGAGGTTCGCGTAGTCGTCGGCGCCGTAGTACGCGTTGATGTTGTTGATGAACATGCGCTTCACGGACTTCTTCGGGAACATCATCCCCAGCGTCTGCAACGTGTCGCCGAGTACTACGACCGAGTCGGCATCGACCCGAGGCGCTGTGTGCTGCCACGTCAGGTCCCGCCGCTGCATGGCGGGATCGGTGTAGCTCGGTCCGTATTCGGACTTCACGACGTCGCCGGTCTCGCCACCCACTTCGCGAGCGTAGTCGGTGAGACCAACGCCGATGTCGACAACGAGGCCGTCGTCGTTCTGATCCGACGGGTCGACCGCGTCGTGTTTCTGGGGTTTGACGTCTAGCGCGACCTCGTCGGGACCGCGCGGCTTGCGACTCAGGATCTTGACCTCACGCGGGACGGCGGGGTCGTTCGGCGTCGAGATCGCGATCACGAACTCCTCCGGGATCCCGTGCCGCTTGTACGCCGCATTCGTCACCTGGACGCTCGCCATCAGGTCGCTCAGTGTTCCGGCGGACTTGCCACCTTGGCTCATGTTGCCGGCCGCGTCGACGGCGAGCATGTTCGAAAACGTCTCGGCCTTCAGGGCGTCGATCGCGTCATGCGCGGCCTGGAACTTGATCTTCTCGCTCTTGACCTTCGGAGCGCCGTGAGCGACGGCCTCGAACTGCGCCAGCAGGGACTTCAGCTTGGCCTTGCGCGTATTGATATCGAGCGACGGGTTGCGCATCACATCCAGCATCTCCTTCTGGAGCCGGAGACGATCGCTGTTGGCCGTGTCCAGAGCGGCGGTGTCCGCCTCTTTCGCCGGCCCATCGGGGTGGCCGGCGACGTCTTTCGCCGCATTCTTGAACGCGTCGGAGGTGCTCTTGCCGAACGCGTTGTCGAGGACGCGCAAGCCGCTCTCGACCTGGATATCCGAGGCGACGGACTTGATGGCAACGTCGCGCGCCAGCTCCTCGTAGTTGCCGCCGATCTCGGCCGCGGCCTTCGCCGCGCGGTCCTCGCCCGCGACCTTCGCGTCGTCGAGGTTCGTCTTCTCGTGCAGCGGCAGGCGTTCGGTCGCATCGTCGCCGCCGAGGCCGAGGGTCTTCGCGCCGTTCTCGTCGGTGGCGAGCTCGGCGCGCTGCCGGTGGAGGCGATCGATCGCGCGCTCCGGTGCGCTCTCCTTGTGCGCGCTGAACCGACGCTCGGACTTCTTCGGCGTGAACGTCTCCCAGCTTCCGGTGTTGCGGTCGGACTTGGGGCCGATGACCATCGACCCGTCCTCGAACACGTGGAGCAGGTCGTTAGGGGCCATCACCTCCACGCCGAGCTTGTTCGCGAGGTGCTGCGCGGCGCCCTTCGCGTGCTTGCCGGTCTCGCAGGACAGGAGGCGGATCTTCTTGTTCCCACCGCCGTTCTTCTTGATGTACGTCGCGAGGCTGCGGTGATCGAGCGAGACGACCTTGCCGTTCACGACGACTTCGAAGTCGTCGACCGTGCCGTGGACGACGACGTCCTGATAGCCGGCGAGCGGCTTGATGTTCGCGGCCGCGTCGGCGAGCTCGGTGTCGTTGCCGGACATGACGACAGCGCTCTTCTGCTGCGTCTCGATGATCGTGATGTCTTTATTGTTGTAGCGAACCTTCCACTGATTCTTCGCGGCGTCGTGGGAGATGACCTCGACGTCGATCCCGGCGCGACGTGACTTGTCGAGCGCCGCCTCGATCTGCGCGGGATGGCCCGTCCACGTGGTGCCGCTCGCGTCATCCGGTGCGAGCCCGCCGAGGCGAAGCGGAACCATGTCGAACGCGGCGTCCTTGACCGCGCCGGCTTCCGCGTGATTGCCGACCCGCAGCGTGTTGAGCGTCTCGCGCGACAGCTGGACGGACTTCGGGTCCTTCCGCATGCGCGTCTCGAGATCATCGAGGAGCTTCGACTCCTCGTCGAGCGCTTCCTGGCGCTTCACGAGCAGGTCGAGCGCGAGGTCCTCGCTGCCTGCCTTGGAGAGCTCCACGGACAGCGCCTTCATCTTCTGCGCGCGGGCCCACAGCTGACCCTGGTGCTCGGCCATCTGAACGAGCCGCGATTCGAAGCCGTGCGCCCATTTTCCGACGAAGCTTCCGATCGCCATCGAGCCGCCCTGGATCGCCCAGTCGAGGGCCTGCTTCTCCGTCGGAGGCTCGTCGCTGTGGTAGATGCGGTGCACGACGTAGTCGGTCGCAGCGGCGGTGATCATCGAGGTCGTGAGCACGGCGCCCTCGTAGAGCACGACCTTTCCGCCGCGCTGGACCTTCGACCAGACGCTAAGCTTCTCGAGATTCTTCGCTTCCTCGCCCGCGATGCCCCACGCCTGCGCCGCACGGGTCAGAGGGGCGAGCGCGATCCGGACGGCCGCGCTGCCGAGGAAGTTCCCGATGAACGCCTCCTTGGCATCTCCGCCTTGCACCGCGAGCTGCACGCCGGCGTTGATCCCTGCATCGACGGTGAGACCGGCCACCGCACCGACGAACCGCGTGGCACGCAGCATCCCGATGGAGGCGGTCGCGGCATCCGCGATCATGGCGCCGCGCACCATCCCTGCGACGACATTGCCGACCATGCCGCCCACGACGCTCGTTCCGATCAGGATCAGGATCTGGGTGACGACCTTGATGATCGTCGTGCGCCGCTCCTGCTTCTCGATGATCGCGTACGCGGCCTTCATCCGCTTCTCGAGCTGGTTCCTCGCCACGAAGTCGGCGAGGTTCTTCTCCGTCCTGCGCGTCGCATTCTCGAGGATGATCGTCCGGTCGCCGTCGGTCTTCGCGTTCGCGAGGTCGTCTGCCTTGATCAGCGTGTGCATGTCGATGACGCTGGTCTTCAGGTCCTCCATCACCCCGTAGATCACGCCGGGTAGTCCGCGAATGTCGGAGTCGAACGCGGTCGCCATTGTCTCGAAGAAGCCGAACTTTGAATCGCGGGCGAGGTTCGCGAGATCCGAGAGCTGGTTGTGGAGCGACTTCGTGCGGACGTCGACCGCCTGCTCCTTGACCTGAGCCGCGGTGTACGCGACCAGCGTCTCGTCGATCTTCTCGCCGTTCGCCTGCCGGCGCCGCAGATCGTCGATCACGCGCCGGTTGTTATCGATCTTCATCGCGTGATCGCCGGCCCAATCACCATTGGTCTGGGCGGCGAAGTCGTCGACGCCCTCGCTCGTGGCGCGCGCCGAGATATCGAGGAGCGCGAGCGGCAAGTCCGCTCTGGCCGCGCGTGCTCGCGCCATGTGCAGGCGCGCCGAGTCGACGAGGTGCGATTCGCCGGCGGCGGTCGCGAACTCGCGGAGCACCTTCGTGATTGGGCTATTCGGATCGTCCGCGAGCAGCTTCACGTCCGCGGTGTTCGAGACCTCCGCGATCGCGCCGACGGCCTCGAACAGGATGTCGCTCTGGCCCTCGATCACCGGTGTCAGGTCCGCGAGGTGCTTGTCGTTCATCTCGCCGAGGTAATCGGCCTGCTTGTGCACCCAGTGCAGCGCGGGAAGGACCTTCTCCCAGACCGGGTCTGGCAGGAGATCCTTGGCGCGTGTGAGCTGGCGTTCGCTGCGCTTCAGGGTGCGCCCGAGCTCCTTGAAGTCCGCCGGGAGATCGTGGCCTTTCTTGTCGAGCCGCTTGTCGTCCGCGGCCTGCGAGATCGCGGCCTCGGTCGCGAGGTCGCTGTCCGCGAGGTCGAGGGCGTTGTCGCGGTCGGGCCCGTCGATCTTCTCGAACGGGTCCTTGACGAAGTTGCGCGCCAGCGGCGCCTCGAGACGGAAGAACCGTCCCGATTGCGTGATCTGGTATGCGTGCTTCGTCGCGCTGAGGTCCATCCAAAGCGTCGCGGCGACTTCCTCCGGCGTGGCGTCGACCGGGTCCAGCGCCTCGACCCAGTTCCACAGCTTCTGGTCCTTCTCGCCGAGCCAGCGCCAGTTCTGGAGGAAGCGCACGCCCTCCTTGAACTGACGCGGGTCGTCGGGGGCCTTCGCCTCGTGCGCGCCCGGCTTCCCGTGACCCTTTTGCTGGTCCTTGACGGGCGGGATCCCCTTGAGCACCAACGGATCGCACAGGAGGTTCGCCATGACGACGTCCATCGGGTGGCTCGTCACGAGGTCGGGGACCGTGATCACCGGCTTCGATTCGAGCTGGACGATGTAGCGGGGCAGCATGCGCTGCATCGAGAGCAGCAGGGCCTTCTGGACGTCCGTCGCGACGGCACCCCCGGCGAGAAACTCGAACTCCATCGCGCCTTCGGGCTCCCGACCGTCGAATGTCTCGCCGGGCGTTCCCGACGCAAGGTGCCGATGCAGATCGATGGAGAGCCACGGGTCCCGAGGGAACACGAGCTCCTGCAGACGAAGGAACAGCGGCTTGCCTTCGAGCGCGATCTTGAGCGCCGCGGGAAACTGCGTTGCCATTCCGCCGGGGATCCAGCCGAGGCGCGGGTCTGTCACCAGCGGGACGAGGCGGATGTGCTCGGCCATCGCCGCCACGAACGCCGCCTCGTTCCGTCGCAGATACGCCCACGCGACGTCGGGCTTCTCACCCGCGGGCTTCTTCGTCACGTCGGCCTCGGGGGCGTGCATCGCGGTGCCTGCGCTCACGGCCATGGTGGGCTGCCACTTTGCGGCGCCACCTTTCTCGGCGAACGTCGTGGCGAACTGGTTCGCTTCGTCCTCGGCGGCTTCGGTTCCTGCGCCGCGGGCTGCTTTGGCGTTCCCCGTGGCGCCACGCGACTGCGCGACGTGGGCCACTTCGTGCGCGAGCAGTGCCTTCTGCTCGGCGGCGTCCGCCCCGAGCATTCCCTTGCCGACGAAGATGTCAGAGCCAATCGCGACGGCGCGCGCACCATGCGAAGCGGCAACGGCGAGCCCACGATCGTCGGCGTGCACCGTCACTCCCGCGAGGGACATGCCGACGGCGTTCTCGAGATCCCCGCGAATATCGCCGGGCAACGGGCCGACCTGGCCGCGGGCGATCGGCAGGCGGGCGAGGGTCCCCATCCGCTTCGCGGCGTTCGCGTCGATTGCCGCGTCAGCGGCCGACTCGTCTCCGTCGACCTTCTTCTTCTTGTCGACGTCCCGATCCGACGACGCGTCGGC
>JAYVLW010000527.1:0-2895 GCA_043759315.1 Myxococcales bacterium | reverse complement strand
CGCGTCTATCACCGCGGCCTCAAGCCCGAGCAACTCCTGATCGACGGCTATGGCAACGTGAAGGTCTCCGACTTCGGCTTCACGCGCATCGTCGAGCGCGACCACGCCGTGATCCGTCAGATCTACGTCGGCATGGGAAACGTCGCGTACATGGCGCCCGAGCTGTACACCGATCCGATGGCCGCCGGTCCGCAGGGCGATATCTACGCGCTCGGCATCATCTTCTACGAGCTGCTGACGCGAAAGCTCCCGGGCAGGCGGTCGCCGATGCCCTCGCAGGTCAACCCGAGCATGCCGCGCGGCGTGGACGACATCTTCGATCGCATGACCCGAGACGCGAAGGCGGAGCGCTACGCCACGGTCGACGACATCCTCGACGACATCGACAAGCTCGAGGGTATGGAGACGCTGCTCGGCGGTGGCGATCGCGTCCTCGTCGGGGATAGCCCGCTGTCGTCGATCAAGTTCCGCCCGGGCGCTGAGGAGCCGCTGGCTGGTACGCCGGTCGATGGCAACGACGACGACGACAAGAAGGGTCCGTCGCATCGCCCGTACTCGTTCCAGCAGCGCCGCAACAAGAAGGTCTAGCCGCCTCGCCTGGCGCGGCGGGAGAGGTCCCGCGCGGTGCGCGAGCGCTACGAGATCGTCACGTGCTCCGCGCGGAGCTTTCTCGCGAGCGCGTCAGCCTCGCCCGAATGGTTGTAGAGATGGGCCGATACCCGCGCGAACGTCTGGCCGGGGAAGTCGACGATCGGGACCTCCCATCCGTCCACGAGGAGCCTGCGTTCGAGCGCTGTCGGTGTGACTCCGTCGGGCAGCGTGATCGGGACGACCGCCATGGTGCCGATCGCTTCGTCGGGTGCGATGCCGCGGCCGAGCCGGTCGCGGAGGGCGAGCGCCAGCGCGTGATTGCGCGCGTAGATCGCGGGCCAGCCGCCGCCCTCGGCGCCGACGGCCGCGATGGCAGCGGGAACGGCGAGCTGCGACGACGGATCGTAGGTCCCGCTCCAGTCCAGCTCGGCGTGCAAGCGGTTCGCCGGGCCGTGGAGCGGATTCGCACCGTGTGAGGTGACCAGCGGGCGGGCGCCCACGGCGCTGACGAGAAACGCGCTCGCCTTCGGTCCGCACAGCCACTTGTGGTGATTGCCGACGTACCAGGTCGCGCCGAGGGCCGTGACATCGAGCGGCACCTGGCCGGGTGCGTGCGCGCCATCGACGATCACCGGGATGCCGCGCGCTGCGAACGGCGCGATCAGGCGCTCGATCGGGTAGAGGAGAGCCGTCGCGCTCGTGATGTGATCGAGGAGGGCGAGCCTCGTGCGTGGCGTGATCGCGGCGGTCACGCGATCGACGAGCGCATCGGCATCGAACGGCAGCGGCGTCTCGGCGATCACGAGCCGTACAGCGCGGGCCTCGGCGAGCCGGGTCAGTTGATACCGGCACGCCGGATAGACGTGGGACGTGGTCACGATCTCGTCCCCGGCAGCGAGGTCCGCGGCGTGCAGCGCGATCGCCACGCCGGAGGTCGCGCTCGGCACGAACACCGTGCGCGCGGGATCCGCGCCGATGAAGGCCGCCACGGCGCTGCGCGCCCGATCGAGCTCGGCCTGCCATTCGAGGACGAAGAACCGCATCGGCGCGGCCTCGAGCCGGGTGCGGAACGCGGACGCCGCGTCGATCACAGAGCGTGGGCAGCCGCCGTACGAGCCATGGTTGAGGTGGACGATCGACGGGTCGAGCGCCCAGCGATCGATCGGCGAGGCAGGGCGTTCGAGGTCCAAGCCCACAGCGTACTACCGCTGGATTCCCCGCGACCGCGACGAGGCAACCCAGGCAGGTGATGACGTTTGTGCTTTCGTGGCGCCTATCATAGTGTATAATAGACACCATGAACGAACGCGCGCGTGGAGCACTGCTGGGCATGGCCGTCGGTGATGCGCTGGGCACGACCTACGAGTTCGAGCGCATCGAGCAACCCGAGTACCCGCGGCTGGCCACGGGCCCCGCGATCGACGTGGTGGGGAAGGGGCCATTCGATCTCCCGGCGGGCGCGATCACCGACGACACGCAGCTCGCCGTGTGTCTCGCGCGGAGTCTCGCCGAGCACGGGGCGCTCGACGCCGAGGACGTCGGCCGCCGCTACGTCGGCTGGATGAGCGAGGCGTTCGACATCGGGAACCAGACCCGGTGGTCCCTCGACCGGATCGAGGCGGGCGACTCCGCCGTTACCGCAGGGGTCGCCACCTGGCGAGCGACCGAGCGCCGCGCGGCCGGCAACGGATCGCTGATGCGCACCGCGCCGATCGCCGTCGCCTACGCGCACCGGCCGCTCGCCGAGCTCGTCGCCGCCGCGATCACCGAATCGCTGATCACGCACGCTGATCCGCGCTGCGCGCTCGCCTGCGCCGCCTTCGATGCCGCGATCGCGTCGGCGATCACCTCGGGCGACCCTGCCAGCATGCTGCCGGCCGCCTCCGTCGGTCTGCGGCGCGGCGCGGAGGAGCTGCGTGCGCGGTGGACCGACGTGGCCGATCTGGCGAGCGTCGACCAGGCCGTCGTCGATCTGGAGGGCGACCTCGCCGCGGCCCACGAGGACACGCCCGGCGTCGATCGGCCCGCACACCACCTCTACAAGACCGGCGGGTTCGTGCGCGTCGCGCTGCGCCTCGCGGTGTGGCATCTCGCGCACACGCCATCATGGCGCGATGCGGTCGTGGACGTGGCGAGCCGCGGTGGTGACGCGGACACGAACGCGGCGATCGTCGGCGCGCTCCTCGGCGCGCGCGATGGCGTGTCGGCGATTCCCGCGGCGTGGATCGACCGCGTGCTCGGCGCGACGCAGCCCGGCACGCCGGAGTGGGCCGACGCGCATCACCCGCGGCACCTCCTCGCGCT
>JAYVLW010000526.1:0-7280 GCA_043759315.1 Myxococcales bacterium | reverse complement strand
ACGGCGGCGCGATCGCCCTCGGCCACCCGCTAGGCGCGACCGGCGCGATCCTCCTCGGCACGGCGCTCGACGAGCTCGAGCGCTCGAACAAGTCCACCGCGCTGATCACGCTGTGCATCGGCGGCGGGATGGGCATCGCGACGATCCTCGAGCGCGTCTAGCGCCGAGGTGATGCGGCACGGAGTGCACGGGTGAGTGCCAGCGCGACCGCGCTCGCGCTCGAACCGACGCGCGTCCTCCCCGACGCGCTGATCGAGCGCGCGTTCGACGATGGCTGCGTCTACGTTCGGAACGCGCTGCCACCCGAGCGACTCGCCCCGCTGCGCGAGGTGATCGACCGCGAGCTCGCGGCGCGCAAGTGGGTGGTCAACGGCAAGAGCGATCCGGCCCTCCGGCTCGGGCGCTGGGACGACGTGCGCTGGTTGCAGTTCCTGATCGACGTGCTCGGCGCGCCAGCGTATCGCGAGCTCGCCGCGGCGCCCGAGCTCCTCGCGCTGCTGCGCCCGATCCTCGGCGGCGAGCCGGAGCTCCACCAGGGTGACGTGTGCCGCCTGGTCTCGCCGGGCTCGGTGGACCTGACCACACCACCGCACCAGGACGCGGCGTACATCAAGGATCCGGCGGGCGTGTGGGCGGTGTGGCTGCCGCTCGGCGACTGCCCGCGCGCGCTCGGGCCCCTGGCTCTGTTGCCGGGCACCCATCGCGATGGGCTACGTCCGCATGCGAAGGTGGATCGCGGCGGCGACACGGTGGTGGGGACCGAGGTGCCGGCCAGCGCGCCGTGGCGGACCGCGGATCTCGCGGCGGGCGACGTGATCCTGTTCTCGTCGCTGACCGTGCATTGCGCGCTACCGAACGTCACGGCAGATCGGCTGCGGGTGTCGGTCGACTACCGGTACCGTCGAGCGCGCTGATCGAGGCTCGTGCTATGCACGTGATCGTGCACCGCCGGGTCATGCTGCTCGTGACCCTCGCCGCGTGCGAGGCGGTCGCGCCGGTCCCCGAGGCACCCCCGCCGAGATGGGTGTATCCGCCACCGCCGCCGGCGTGGCCGCTCGGAGCGGTGCAGGGGCGGATCGGGAGGAGCCAGGCGCCGCAGCCCGCGCCCCCCGCGGGGATCACGGGAGCCGTGCGGTTTCCGCTGCGGCTCGCCACGCCGTGGGTGGTCCCGGGCGAGGGCGCGGCGCGCGCGATCAACTACGGGATGGAAGGCGCGCGACCGGCGATCGAGCTGATCGACATCGATGCAGGGCGCGTCGTGTGGCGAGATCCTACCGCGTGCGACGGGCCGATCGTCGGCGTCACCGAGGACTCGATCGTGTGTGCGGATGCGAAGGGCACGCGCGGCGTCAAGCTCGATGGCAAGGGTGCATGGCGCTCCGAGTACCCGTTCATGGCGATGACCGATGACCGCGTGGTCACCGGCGACATCGGCGTGTCGATCATCATCGACGCGACCACCGGCGACGAGATCGCGCGGATCAAGCTGCCGCCGACGATCGTGCCAGAGTCGATCATCGCGAGCTGCGGGGATGCAGGGCGCGAGCTGTTCTCGATCGGCCAGGATGGCCGGCTCGTGCGTATCGCCGAGGGGAAGGGTGGGCCGGCGGTGACGTGGGCGACGCCGATCGGCGCGATCACCAGCATCGAGGCGTGCGACGGCGACTCGGTGGTGGCGACAGGGCAGGGGCGCGACGGGCCGATGGTGGTCGCGCTCGCGCGTGCGACTGGAAAGATCACGGGACGCGTCGACGGTGTGCGCGGCTGGTGGCCGGCGCGCGATGCGGCAGGGCGGCTCGAGATCTCGACGTACGCGGGCGTGGCCAGCTACCCGCGCGATCTGACCGGCGCGCCGATCGCCAGCACCCTTCCGCCGCTCGGCGAGCTGCTCGCGAAGCGGGGTGATCGCAGGCTCGTGCGCGCGTCGCCGCTGACGGCGGTGCTCCTCGATCGCGACGGCGTGCGCGCGTACCTCCCGTTCACCGCGCTGGGCGCCGTGCTCGGCGACACGGCGATCATCGCCGCGAGCTGGAACGGTTCGCAGGGTGAGACCGTGCATCGCCTCGGAATTCCGCCGCCGTACCCGCGCGCGCTGCGGATCCCGACGCGCGACCGGGGCGTCGAGGTACCGGCGGAGCTGCGCGACCTGCCGCCCCCGAAGGCGGTGGACGTCACGGCCGCGATCCCGAAGGTCGATACCGGCAAGCACACCGTCGGTGCCGTCGCGATCGATCCCCAGGACAGCGCCATCCTCTACACCGTGCCCCTCGAACAGCAGCCCGATGAAACGAACGGCGCGGGGATCGCGGCGATCGATCTCTCGACGCGCACGTGGCTGTGGCAGCGCGGCGATGGCTGCGGTGCGGGGCAGCCGATCGCGATCGCGGTCGCGCGCACGGTCGTGGTGTGCGCGGCGCGCGGGAATCGGCCGGGAACCGCCACGGTGCGCGCGACCACGCGCGAAGGCCACGGCACCTGGGAGTGGGAGGGCGACAGCGTCGATGCCGTGCAGGCCGCGGGTGATGCCGTGCTCGTGCACGCCGCGGATCACGTGTTCGTGCTGGATGCGCGCACCGGCAAGGTGCGTGCGTGGCTCGCCAGCGACGACGGCGCCATCATGCGGGCGACCGTGCTCGCGGTCGGCGAGCGCACCCTGATCATCGGCGCGGAGCGCGGCCGCATCGTCGCGCGCACGTACGAGCTCGGGATGCTCCCGGTGTGGTCGCTCGCCGTGGACGGCGTGGTCCGCTCGATCTCGCCATCGCAGGATGGCGTGCTGGTCGAGCTCGAGGATGGCGATGCCTTCCGGATCGCCGCGCTGACCGGCGAGGCAGCGGCGATGCCCGGGCTCGGCCTGACGTGGCGCGCGTCGGGCGAGCTCGTCACGGGCTCAGCACTCGGCGGCCCGATCCCGGCGCCTGTCAAGGCGGTAGCTGTGGCTCCGGTGGTCCGCCCGTACAACCGGTATCGGCCGCCGCCGCCGAAGGATCCCGAGGCGCCGCCGATGTCGGTGCCGGTGCAGCCCCCGCCGTCGCTCGGACCGAGCTGGCAGTACACGCTCTACGAGCTCGCCGGTGGGCTACGCGCGCGCAACGACTACGCGATCGACGGCCCGATCGCGCCGGTGCTCGCACGCGGACCGACAGGTAGTCCGCTCGTGGTCGCGCATGGGCGCGGCCTGCACGAGGTGCTGGTGCTCGATCCGCGGACCGGCGATCCGCTGCGCCAGGTCACGCTTCCAGAGGATGCGCCCTCGGGAGTCGTGTTCGCGACCATCGTCGATGGGACGCCGGTCGCCGGGACGGTGCTCGCGCAGCCGCTGCGGATCGTGCTGTTTTGACAGCGATCGTGGGGACGGCGCTCGGCCCCACTGCTATACGATCTACCAATGGCACTCCCGCTTCGCGCTGCCTTGCGGTCCGCAGGTCGCTTCATGATCAAGAACCCCACGGCGATGCTCAGCATGGCTCGTCACGCTCTGGGGATGCGGATCGCGGTGCCGCTTGATGCGTTGCGCTGGTTCATCTCGAACACGCCGCCTTCGAAGAAGGCGCCGCAGGACGTCACCATCTCCCCGCGGCCGCCGGCGATCGGCATCGGCGCCACAGTGGACCTGATGGGCACCACCGTGCGTGCGGGCGCGTCGATCCGGGTCGAGAAGCTCGAAGTCAACGAGACCCAGTTCAAGGTCACGCTGCGGATCTCCGACGTCACCATGAAGGTGCTCGGCGAATCGTTCACGCCCGTCGCCGGCCTGATCAAGAGCGGCGCGCTCGATCTCTCGAAGCCCGGCAACCTGGCCAAGTTCATGCCGAAGCGGCCGCCCGTGCTCGTCGAGGCGCATGACGACATCATCGTGCTCGACCTGATGCAGAATCCGAAGTTTGCCGCGAATGATCGCGTGCGCGGCATCCTCGGCACGCTGACGCCGGTGGTGAACGTCTCTGGGCTCTCGACCGAGGGCGACATGTTGATCCTCCAGCTGCGCGCGAGCCCGTTCGGGTTGCCGCGGGCGCTGAACGCGGCCCGCGCTCTCGCTTCCGGCTAGACCATGCGCGCGCGGCTCGTCGCGATCGTGGCGATCTTCGTCATCGGCGTGGCGGCGTGCCAGGGCAAGGGACGCGACGCCGAGCCGGGGAGCGCGAGTGGCGCTGCACCGCCGCCGCCGGCGCCAGATGCCGTGGCGATCGATGCGGCGGCCTTGCCGCCCGAGGATGCGTCGAAGAAGCCCGACGAGCCGGATGTTCCGGATCCCGGAAAGGTGATCGCCGAGCTCGGCGCGATCTCCGCGTGGCAGGCCGTGGTCGATCGCGCGCAGCTGCTGCTCCGGCGCGGGCAGCACGGCGTGGTCTACGGGCGCGTCGGTGCCGCGATCCTGGTGGCCGACAAGACCGTCGATGGGGGGCTCGTCGCGACGCCCTATGTGTGGCTCGTCGATGACACCGAGGGCAACGGCACGCTCGGCATTCGGGTGAAGCTCGACGGCAAGGCGAAGGAAGGCGATCGCGTGGCCCTCGGCGGCGCGTGGGATCTGGATTCGGATCGGCGATGGTTCTGGCACGTCGATGCCGTCGATCCGGTACCGCCGGCGGCGCCGAGCGAGCTCAAGGAGCCGCCGGCCGCGACGCCGACGCACGTGATCGCGAACGGCGACTTGCCGAGCGGCGCGCGGACCATCAGCCTCGCGAAGGATGGCGACGCCGTGTACTTCCAGATCGTCGGCCCGGCGCCGACCACCGAGGGCGATGGCTGGCAGGTCGCCGACGAGCTCGGCAATCCGACGTTCGCGCTGATGAACCTGCCTGGCGAGCGAGCGAGCTACGGCGGTCAGGACATGCGTCAGCCCGACGAGCGCTGGTCGCTCAGGCGCGGGCAGACCTACTGGGTGCGGATCGGAAAGCTGCGCAAGCGCGGCATCGACAAGCCCGCGCTCGTCAACGCGCGTACCGCTCCCGTTCGCGTGATGTGATCGCGCTTGCCGATGGTTGCTACATGGGGTAACTATTAACCAAACAGGCAACCAAAGGTGATGGCGATGAAACCGACTCCGAAGGGCTGGCCGCGTCTCAGCGGCTCTGCGTTCTATCAAGATGCGGCGGCGGCGATCGACTGGCTGTGCAACGCGTTCGGCTGGGAGGTCCGCCTCAAGATCGAAGGGGAGGGCGGCAAGATCGAGCACAGCGAGCTCGTGTTCGGCGACGCCGTGATCATGATCGGCGAAGCGAGCCGCGGAACGGACAAGGGCCGCCCCACGGCGAGCCCGCGCTCCGTCGGCGGCGCGAACACGCAGGCGATGATGCTCTACGTCGACGACTGCGAGGCGCACTGCGCGCGATCGCGTGCGGCCGGCGCGAAGATCACGTACGAGCCGGCGGTCTCCGACTACGGCGAGGACTACTGGGCCGACAAGAGCTACGAGGCCGAGGATCTCGAAGGTCACCGCTGGTGGTTCTGCGAGCGAGTCCGCGGTTGACCAGCCTCGATGGCACGTTCGGCGCGCTCTCCGATCCCACGCGGCGCGGCGTGATCGATCTGCTGCGCAAGGCGCCGCGGCGGGCGGGCGATCTCGCCGACGCGCTCGGCGTGTCGCGCCCGGCGATGAGCAAGCACCTGCGCGTGCTCCGCACCAGCGGCCTGATCGAGCCCGCCTCCGACGACGCCGACGCGCGCGCGAAGATCTATCGCCTGCGGCCCGAACCGTTCTCCGCGCTGCGCGACTGGCTCGAGGATGTCGAGCGGTTCTGGACGCTGGAGCTCGCGGCGTTCAAGGCGCACGCCGAGCGAACGCGAGGCAAGGCGAAGTGATCGCGGGCGACAAGGTCCGCGTGCAGACGTTCGTCGCGGTGCCGATCGCCGACGCGTTCGACGTGTTCACGCTCGAGATCGATCAATGGTGGCGCACGGGCCCGGCCTACCGCATCGGCGGCAAGCATCCCGGCCCGCTCCACCTCGAGCCCAAGCTCGGCGGCCGCCTGTTCCAGCAGTACGGCCCCGACGGCACCGCCCTCCACGAGATCGGCGAGATCATCGCCTGGCGGCCCCCGGCGCACTTCGCGTTCACCTGGAAGGGCATCAACTTCCAGCCCGGCGAGTCCACCCTCGTCGAGGTCTGGTTCGAGCAGCGCGAGACTGGCACGCGCGTCACGCTCGAGCATCGCGGCTTCGCCTCGCTACCCGCCGATCACCCGGTGCGCCACGGCAAGCCCATCGTCGAGTTCATCGGCGACCTCGGCATGTGGTGGGGTGCGCTGCTGACGAGCCTGCGCGAGCGCGCGGAAGCTCGCTAAGGATGCACGACGTGCTCGGCGGTGCACGCCTCGCGGTAACACGTGCTCTCGCTGAACGGCCGGTACCTGCCGTCAGCAAACCGATAGCGGGTGCCGACCGACTCCGTCGCGCCCAGGCGCCTGATCGCGATCACGTCGGCCGGTTCGTCGTCGCGTAGCCGTTCGATCTGGAACGGCCAGAAGCCCTCCATCCGCCCGACGTACACGGCATCCCCACCCGGTCGGCGCAGGTACACCTCGTACGCGCAGCCTCCCGCTCCGCAGCTCTCGAAGATCCCGTCGAACCGATCCGCGATCCCATCGCCATCGAGATCCGGATCGGCACCGCTGTGACTCGCATGCGGCGCGACCACCGCCGAGTCCGACAGCCGCGGGGCGGCGAGCTCTCTGTCGAGGAACGAGCGGATGCCGACATAGCCCGCGATCACCGCGACGCCCACGGCGGCGACCAGCACCGGGGGCGAGTGGCGGACGGCGAGGCGCTGCACCTCGCGTTCAACGCACGAGCTCGCCCGCTTATTCCACAGTTCTCGGCACCTCGACCCGGACGATGCCAACGGCCTCACGAAAGGGAGAGGAGGATGCGCGACCTCACGAATGCCTCAGTGCACCAGCAAAAGCGGCGAAGGGCGAAGGGGACGCTTTCAACTTACGCAACTTACGATCGCCATGTATGCGAGGCGAAGGGGACGGTTTCAACTTACGCAACTTGCGATCGCCATGTATGCGAATCCTGGTTGGCGAGCGTCCGGCGAAGGGGACGAGGCGAAGGGGACGGTTTCAACCTACGCAACTTGCGATCGCCATGTATGCGAATCCTGGTCGGCGAGCGTCCGGCGAAGGGGACGATGTGGGGCAATGACTCCGGCTCCGCGGCAGGAGCTGCATGGAGTGTGTGATTTCAACAAGCTGCCGATCGCAAGTTGCGTAAGTTGAAAGCGTCCCCTTGCCCGGGTCTCTACCGCACGACGCGCGCTCGCCGGCGCAGCACGA
>JAYVLW010000525.1:0-5112 GCA_043759315.1 Myxococcales bacterium | reverse complement strand
GTCGCGGATGATCCGCATGTGGCCGCGGATCGGGCTGATCCACTCCTTCTGCGCGATGAACTCCTTGAGCATGTCGTTCTGCAGCGTGCCGCGCAGCTTCTCGGGCGGAACGCCCTGCTTCTCGGCCACCGCGACGTAGAGCGCGAGCAGCACGGCCGCCGGCGCGTTGATGGTCATCGACGTCGACACCTTGTCGAGCGGGATGTCGCCGAACAGCCGCATCATGTCGTCGATCGACGCGACGGACACGCCCTCGCGCCCGACCTCGCCGAGCGAGCGCGCGTGGTCCGGGTCGTAGCCCATCAGCGTCGGCATATCGAACGCGGTCGACAGACCGGTCTGGCCGCTGGCGAGCAAGAACTTGAAGCGCTGGTTCGTGTCCTCGGGTGTGCCGAAGCCGGCGAACATGCGCATCGTCCACGGCTTGCCGCGGTACATCGTCGCGTGCGGGCCGCGCGTGTACGGGTACTGGCCCGGATCGCCGAGCTGCTTCTCGTAGGTCCAGCCGCGCGCCGCGAGATCCTCGGGGCCGTAGCTGTTCTTGAGCGGGATCCCGCTCATCGTGCGAACTTCCGGGTCGGTCTCGGGCTTCTTCACCGGCGCCATGTGGGCGGTTTACCACGGTCCGGCGGGCCCGAGCAGACCGCGTTCATTCCAGGCGCACACGCACGCTTCGAGCCAGGCCTCTCGCGCGGTGAGCGCCGTCCCGGCCACCGTCAGATCAGCGAACGGGCATCCGAGTAGTTTCGGATGCACGCACTGGAGTTTGGGACCCTCCTACTTCGCGCACCAAGGGCAGGACGCTCGCCTGCGGCGTGGGTCAGCTCGTGCTCGATGCGAGCATCGCCGCCAGCGGGCGGCTCGATCAGCGCTGAGAGTCTTCGATCGATCGCGAACATTTTCGCGCATTGGCACTTGCCACTTCACGCGCGACTCCGCTACTGGTGATCGAAGATGTTGGGCGGCGGGGGATTCCACGAAGACGGCGCCTCGCGCCTCGCGCCTCGCGCCTCGCGCCTCGCGCCTCGCGCCTCGCGCCTCGCGCCTCGCGCCTCGCGCCTCGCGCCTCGCGCGCTGAGCCGCAACCGGTCATCGCGCACCGGGGGGACATCCCTCCACTGCATGCAGCGGTGTCGCATGCAGCATTTCGCTGCACCCTGGTCCGATGGTGCCGTTGCCGACGACAGTCGCCGACATGGCCTGGGTGGGTTGGCTGTTACGGGACGACGCGACGAACGAACAACGGACGGGAGCAGACACGATGTTGAAGTGGCTCGTGATGGCATCGATCCTCGTCGGCTGCGGCGGTGGATCGGAGGAGGACGAGGCGCTCGCACGCGCGTCGCAATGCGAGCGCTTGCGTGATCACCTCGTCGATCTTCGACTCGCGTCGGCGACAAACCTCGGCAAGGATGTCGAGCAGCATCGCGCGGCGTTGACGCAGGCGCTCGGACCGCAGTTCGTCGATACATGCACGAAGAGCACGTCGGAGGCGCAGGTGGCCTGCGCGCTCGCGGCGCAGGACTCGCAGTCCGCGACCGAATGCAACGCAGCAACGTCCACCACTACCGACCGCTGAACGCCACGCCCGATGACCAGGAGGTACCAGATGCGCACCGGACAAGCAGGTTGGAAGATGGCGAGCGCGCGCGGAATGGCGGCGCTGATGGCGGCGGTGACGGTGCTCCATGTCGGGCCGGCGCGTTCGGCGCCGGCGGACATCTTCGACAATCCGGCGCCGATGCTGGCCTCGGAGCCGGGGAAGGCCGCCAGTGTGGCGGATGGCGATTCCACAGTCGCGAGCCAGACTGGAGCCTTCAACTACGCGTACTCGTTGAAGGTTTCGCCGGGTCGCAACGGCATGGAGCCGCGGCTCAGTCTCACGTACTCGAGCCAGGCGCCGATTTTCGGCGGGCTCGCGTCCGGGTGGAGCTGGAATTTCTCGATCCCCGAGATCCGCGAGGACGTCAGCGCTGGGCGGATGCGGACGCACTATCCGCCGCTCGAAGCGACACAGCCGGATCCGAAGCTCGACGATCGGTTCGTCAGCTCGATGGCCGGGGGGCGGCCGCTGATCCTCGTCGCCGAGCCCGGAGATCCAGGGGCGTACCAGTACCGAGCGCAGGGGGACAGTTCGTACGCGCGGTACGAGCGGATGAAGACCTCTGCATTGGGGTTCTGGTGGCGGGTGTACGGGACGGACGGGAGCATCCGCTACTTCGGCGAGACCGGTCAGACGCCGGGATGCGCGAACGTCAGCGAGGGGTTCGCGCCGCTCACCCGTGAAGTCGACGCGTTCGGCTCGGAGATCTTGTACTTCTACGAGTCTGTTCTCGCCGGTGAGTGTCGGATCAAGAGCATCAAGTACGGCCAGAACACGGCCGCCGGCGTGGGCACATTCGCGCAGGTCGACTTCGCGTACTCGCCCGATCAGGTGATCTGCGGCGGGCTGGTGTCCGGATCGCAGCGGGACTACCGGACCGGGAAGCTGATCGTGACCGGGGCGAGCCGGCTCACGACGATCACGTCGACCGCGTTCGCGCCCGGAGGCTCGCCGGCGAGCGCGGTGCACACGCGCACGGTCGCGCTCGGGTACGACGTGACCCAGGAGTCATGCACGCTCCAGCACGCGCCGATCAAGCAGCTCATCTCGATCACCGAGAGCGCGTGGGGCGTGGACTCGCCGCTGGTCACCCTGCCGCCGAAGACGTTCGCGTACAACTCGCCCACAACGACGCTGGTGCCGCCGAGCAGTGGGGCGACGGTGCCGTGGCTCGCGACGGGTGAGGCCACGGTCCGCCAGAAGAGTCTGGCGTGGGGCACCCGGAGCACCGACGAGCGCTTGCCGACCGTGGAAGCGATGAACCTCGACGTGGACGGGGACGGGTTGATCGACCGGCTCTACAACGAGTCGATCACGCAGGACGCGAACGGCAACCACATCTTCAACTGCACCGCGAGGTGGGCCAAGAACATGGGCCCCGCGCCAGGCAGCGGCTCGCTCTCCTTCGTGGTTCAGACCACGCCGATCACGTTGCCGCGGCTGAAGTGGCACGGCCCCGGATCGGGCTTCAACACGGTGGCGGGCGCGAGCGAGGCGGGCTTCCTGGACGCGAACCACGAGGGCTGCTCGCTCAACGGTATGGCGACGAACTACCGGAACTCGCAGGGAACCGGATCGCAGACGACCAACACGTGCCACGACACGACCAGTTGCAACGCCGCCACCAACCCGCTCGATCCGAACTTCTACTGCAACGTCGCCGCGCCGAACAAGGGAACCCGGTGTCCACCGGCCGGCGGTCCGGACGACCTCAAGCTCACCTACCTTTCGTACCGGTGGATGGACGTGACGGGCGATGGCCTGGTCGACCTGGTGACTGCCGTTCATGGCTCGAGCAATTTCTACGACATCGAGCGCGGCAACTACCCGATTCCCGACAGCTCGGGGAACAGCTTCACCCAGGGGGAGCCGAGCATCTCTGGCATCCCCGCCCTCAATGGCTGGCCGCCGTGCCCCACCGGCGCCGCAGCGATCGATCGCTGCGCGAACACCGGTCCGATCACGAACGAGTTCGTCCAGAACTGTGACCTGACCGGCCAGTGCGTGCCGAACTGGCCGGTGATCAGCACCGCCGTCAACAATGCGCCGAAGGTCGGCTGCGGCGGGATGATGGCGAAGCCGGCAGGCGGCGGTGGTGGCGGTGGCGGCGCGCCCTCGCGCGCCCCGTACGAGCGGTGCCAGGGGCTGTATCCCTGGATCATCTACCCCGGCCTCGGCAACGGCGTGTTCGCCACGGTGCCGACGATCAAGTACCAGCCGGTGCCGCTGGAGTCCGATAGCGGTGACTCCAGCTTCGGCGGGCCGGGCATCGCGTCCACCAACCACGCGATCCAGGACTTCGATGGCGATGGCAGCCTCGACGCGATCGTGCACTTCGACGAGCACATCCCGGGCGGGACGGCGAATGAGTGGCAGGTCTGGTTCGGCGATCGCACCGGGCAGATGGGCCCGCGGATGTACATGTTCCCGACGCGGCCCAACCCGCTGAACACGCTCGCCGGGATGGGGCAACAGGGCGCGACGCTATCGGAGAGCTCGACGGGCCTGCTCGACTTCAATGGCGACGGGATCCCCGACCACTGGCGCAACGACGCGAACAGCAACGTCAACATCGCGCTCAACAACGGGCTCCACCTCGATCTGACCACGCTCAACGACGGCTTCATCAACACCCCCCTCGTCGTCGGGGTCGGCGTCAAGCCCGGCTCCGACGCGGTGTACCCGAACGCGACGCCGCCGACCCAGGGCCTGGTCAAGAAGGGTACGTCGACCTCGAAGAACCGCCCGGTCGATGTCGACGGTGACGGACGCGTCGACGTGGTTCGATGGAATGGCGGCAGCCCCCTGGTGTTCTGGAACTACGGTGGCCAGCTCGGCTCGACGGGCGTCAGCTACCCGGGAGACGCCGCCGGCGATCAACGCCGCGTGGAGGCCGACGAGCTGCTCCCGGATCCGCCGTGGTGGGAGCTGGAGAGCGACCTGGTAGACTTCGACGGCGACGGGATCAGCGAGTCGGTGTCGTTCCCCGATCCGGGGGCGAGCCTGTTCTGGCGTGCGAAGCCCCAGAACACGCAGCCGCCGCGCCTGATGGCGTTGATCAACAACGGCCGCGGCGCGACGACAACCGTGACCTACGCGTCGATGCACGAGACGGGGGTCGTGGTGCAAGACGCAGCTTTTGTCGTCGCCGGCCGCCCGAAAGCGAGCCCGACGACGCAGTGGGTGGTCAAGTCGATGACCACCACGGACGCGTTCACGCCGGGCACCGCGACCACGAGCTACGTCTACAAGTACCCGGTTCACGGCAAGGACGACGAGGGCCGGTTCGCGTTCCGCGGCTTCGAGCAGGTCACGACGACGTCGCCGAGTGGCTCGCGCACGGTGCAGCGCTACAGCTACGCGACGGACTGGAGCGGCCGGCTGTACGCGACGGTCGTGATGCCGAAGCTCGGGAGCGGCGAGGGCGACAGCGACGCGCGGTCGATCGACTTCACGACGTGGGTGGAGCGCCAGCTGTTCGGCGGGGTGATCAAGACCTACCACGCGAC
>JAYVLW010000524.1:0-2891 GCA_043759315.1 Myxococcales bacterium | reverse complement strand
TCGCGCACCCACGAGCCGGTCTCGTCGGGGACCACGCCCACGCCGGTCGGCGGGATGTAGAACGAGACGTCCGTGCCCTTGATGATCAGCAGCTTTCCGACATCGAGCTGCGCCGGCACGCGGATCGGCTCGGCGCCCTCGGTCGCCTTGACCACGCCCTGGCCCCAGTTCTTCCGCGCCTCGTCCTCGTTGTAGACGCGCACGAGCAAGTACTGGTTCGAGCGCAGGTGGTGGCCCTGCACGAGCTGCACGAGCTGACCTGGCCACAGCGCGAACGCGCACGGACCGGTGATGTTGATCTTGCGGCCCACGCGCAGATCCGGCGACGGGTACACGCCGCCCGGCACGGGGTGATCGTCCTTCGTCGAAGGGTTCTTGAGGATCAGGTAGTAGCCCTCGGGCGCGATCGCGATCTGCTGCACCGCGTCCTCCAGGGGGCACGGCGCGAACAGCTTGGTCTCGGGATCGAACACCACGGGCCGCTCCTGCGCCGTCGGGTTGATCACCGTCGGGCCCGTGTACGTCTTCACGATGCCCTTGGTGACGTCTTGCATGTAGGCGTACTCGCTCGGTGCAAGTACGAGGTCGCGCTTCGGATTCCGATCGTCCATGACACCCCTTCCGTTCAAGAACGCGTCCAGGCGCAGGTGTACGGATCTCCGTCGCGCGGCCGCTCCCGAATGGAGCGGTGCGCCGCCCTGGAGCACCCGGTGCGCGGAACCGAAGCAGCTCCGCGGTCCACGGTCCGATGCCGCGCGCGACGGAAGCGTTGCAGCTGGCTCACTGCGGATGGTCCGCGGTAGCTTCCGCGCATGAAGTGCCGGGTTGCGGTCCGCGCGTGCACGGCGGTGGCCATTGGTGAGCACGGCCGAACCGTTTCACGTACGATCGACGCGGGATGGACGAAGCAACCTTGCGGTCTCTGCTCGATGCGCTGGCGGCGACGCCGGATAACTCCGCGCTGCGGATCGCCGTGGTTCGCGGGCTTCACGGCGGCGGCGACGCGCGTGCGGCGGAGTACTGTGATCGACTGACGCCGGCGGCTTGCGGCGCTGCAGATCGCGCGTTCGTGGCGAACGTGCTGTTCCGGGCCGGTGCGCTGGCGCGGGCGCTGAGCTTCGCCGACGGGCCCGAGCCCGAGGTCCAGATCATGCGCGCGCGCGTGCTGCTCGCGCAGGAGGACCAGGCCGGCGCGCTGGTCGCGTACAACGCGGCGATCGCCGGCAACCCCACCTACGAGGACCGCGACCTGCGCCACCAGATCCTGTCGAAGATCACGGTGCACGAGGGCCACGGCGATGGTCCGCGGCTGCGGGTGGTCTCGAACGACGATACCGATCGCAGCGAGCTCGATCGCCTGCTCCACCCCGAGGAGCCGCCGATCACGTTCGATGACGTCGGCGGCCTGGCGGAGATCAAGACGGCGATCGAGAAGAAGATCATCCTGCCGTTCCAGAAGCCGGCGCTGTTCGCGAAGTTCAAGAAGAAGGCCGGCGGCGGCATCCTCATGTACGGGCCTCCGGGCTGCGGCAAGACGCTGCTCGCGCGCGCCACGGCCGGGCAGTGCAAGGCGACGTTCCTCAACATCGCCATCGAGGACGTCCTGGACATGTACATCGGCGAGAGCGAGCGCAAGCTGCACGCGCTGTTCGACAAGGCGCGCGCGTCCACGCCGAGCGTGATGTTCTTCGACGAGCTCGAGGCGCTCGCCGGCAAGCGCCAGCACACGCGCGAGGGCACGAGCAGCAAGCTCGTCAGCCAGTTCCTCACCGAGATGGACGGCTTCGTGAAGAACAACTCGGGCGTGCTGATCCTCGCGGCCTCGAACGTCCCGTGGGCGATCGATCCCGCGTTCCGCCGCCCGGGCCGGTTCGATCGCGTGCTGTTCGTGCCGCCGCCCGACAAGACCGCGCGCGCGTCGATCCTGCAGATCCTGCTCAAGGGCCGGCCGGTCCACCAAGACATCGATCACAACGGGCTCGCCGGGAAGACCTCGGGATTCTCCGGCGCCGACCTCGAGAACCTCGTCGATACCGCCGCCGATCGTGCGATCGCCGCCTCGCTCGCGGCGAACGCCGAGGTGCCGATCGATCAGGGCCATCTGATGTCGGCGCTCGCGGAGATCAAGCCGACCACGATCGAGTGGCTGACCACCGCGCGCAACTACGCGCGCTACTCCAACGAAGGAGGCCAGTACGACGACGTGCTCGACTTCCTCAAGAAGCACGGAAAGTCATGAGCTATCAGATCGCCGACGAGCCCCACGAGACCTCCCTCGGCGCCTACGTCGTCCGTCCCGGCGTGCCGCTGATGGCGGCGATGGTCGCCGGCTCCTGGCTGTCGTGGCCGTGGTTCGCGTTCAACGCGATCGCGATGGGCAGCCCAACGAAGAAGAAGGAGATCGCGCTCGTGATCGCGGCGTTCGTGGGCACCGCGGTCCTCGGGGCGATCGTGATCGCGCTCGTCCGCGGCGGGATTCTGCCCGACGGGATTCCGGCGCGGCTCGCGATCCTCGCGATCGCTACGTTCAAGCTCGGGATGACCTACTACATCTCGACGGTCCAGGAGCGGACGTTCCACGTCTACCAGTACTACGGTGGCTCGGTGCGCAACGCCGCGGCGGTGATCAGCCTCGGGTACTACCTGCGCACGCTCGTCATCGGCCTGTCCGATGATCCGCTGTGGATCATCATCGTCGCGGGGGGCATCTGATGGAGGACCGTCAGCTGCAAGTCCTCCTCGAGCAGGCCGAGGTCCAGCGCCGGCTCGGCAACCACCGCACCGCGATCGAGCTCGTCCAGCGCGCGCTCGCGATCGATCCGGATCACGCGCGCGCGCACGCGGCGCTCGCGTTCTCGCTGCTCGCCGCACGCCGCCTCCCCGGCGCCGGT
>JAYVLW010000523.1:0-2840 GCA_043759315.1 Myxococcales bacterium | reverse complement strand
GGATCCATCGAGACGGATTCCCAGCGCTCGATCGCGCGCCCGAGCCCATCGAGCCGCACCTGGCTCGTGTTCCGCGTGACCACGTACTGCCCCGTGGGGCAGATCGGCTGGTTCGCCTGCCCGCACACCGCGGTGTTTGGCCCGCGGGTCTCGATGGTTCCGCCGGTGCGTGACCGTCCGGTCGACCGCACCCGTGTGACGACGCTCGCGAGCACATGAACGCGCGAGACTCGCGCGATGCGCAAGGCGTTGCCGAAACCGGAGGCACTCTGGACCAAGGAGGACGCGCGCCGCGTTCTCGACGAGTGGAAGCAGCTCGGCGGAACTCTCTCGGCGTTTGCGAGAAGCCGTGGGATCGCGATCGGGCGGCTGTATTGGTGGAAGTCGCGGTTGGGTGATCCGGCGAGGCCGCGGCGAACGCCGTCGTTCGTGCCGGCCATGATCGTCGGGAACGATCCTGGGGCGACGATCCGGCTTCCGACGGGTGTGACGATCGAACTGACGAGCGCGACACCGGGGTGGGTCGCGGCGATGATCGCGGAGCTGACGAGGTCGGCGTGATTCTGGTGCCGCGCGCGGTGCGCGTGTACTTCGCGACGCAGCCACAGAACCTGCGCAAGTCGTTCGACGGATTGACCAACGAGATCCGGCACGCGCTCGGCTACGACCCGCTCGGCGGCCACGTGTTCGTGTTCCTGAACCGCCGCAAGAACCAGGTGAAGTTGATCGTGTGGACGCGCGGCGGCTTCACGATCGTCCACAAGAGGCTCGAGCGTGGGACCTTCACATTTCCCGCGCGCGTGACCGGTGATGCCGCGAGCGTCTCGATCGACGTCCACGAGCTCGCGATGCTGTTGGAGGGCATCGACGTCTCGCGAGCGAAGTCGAAGCCGCGCTGGGAGCCGCCGCCGCGTGCTCGCGCGACGACGATCTGACGATCGATGACATTCACTCCCGTCGCGCGCATCACCCCTTGCGTGCGATCGTGAAGAGATCAAGATGCGCGACGTGGATCGCGAGCCGAGCACGGCCACCGAGGATTCGACGGACACGCTGCCGTCGGGTAACGAGCTTCGCGGTCCGGTGCTCGAGATCGTCCGCGCACTGCGCGAAGACAACGACTGGGATGCCGTCGTCGAGATCGTGCGCAAGCTTGTCTCCGAGAACACGGACATGTCGCGACGGCTCGCGCGGATCGCGGCGCGCTTCAAGAAGAGCGAGAAGGTCGGCAAAGCGCAGCTCGTGCTCTTCATTGACGCGCTTCAGCGTGGCGAAGGTGAGCCCGAGACGGAGACAGAGGACGACGCGGGTCCCGACGAGGTCGACGCGGCCGACGCGAAGCTACGTGCAGCATCGGGCATCGACGACAAGCCCGCGGACGACGACCTCTCCAAGCTCACAACGCGGCCACCGCGGCAGCCGGCGAACCGCGCCGCCGCGCCGGCACATCTGCGCCGCGTCGACAATCCCATCCTCGTGCCCGCCGCGCAGCGCGCATGTCCGACCTGCGGGACCGAGCGCACGTGCATTGGCCACGATGTGACCGAGGTGATCGAGCTGATTCCTGCCGAGGTGATCGTCCGTCGCGACCAGCGCGAGAAGCTGGCGTGCCAGCCCTGTGCCGGCCAGCTCGTGCGCGCGCCGGCCGGCGACAAGGTCGTCGCGAGCGGCAAGATCGGTCTCGCGCTCGTGGCCCAGCTGCTCGTCGACAAGTATGTCGACGGGCTACCGCTCCATCGCCAGCGCGAGCGCTACCAGCGCCTCGGCCTCGATATCGCGGTCTCGACACTGGCCGATCAGGTGAAGTGGTGCACGGATCTGTTGCGGCCGCTGTGGCGCGCCGCGCTCGCCGAGGTGATCGCCGCGCGCGTGATGCACCTCGACGGCACTGGGCTGCCGGTGCTCGATCCGAACGCGAAGGGCGGCAAGAAGCTCGGCGCGCTCTGGGGCTACGTCGGGGTCAATGCGAACGACATCGTCGCGGCGTACCTCTATGTGTCGACCGGCAAGGCGACGGGGCAGCAACCCGGCGAATTCGGTCCGCACGACATGCTCGGACTCCGCGATGGCCCGACGGTCGCGGATGCCTCCGGACTCTTCGACGCCAGCTTCCTGCGGAAGGAGCTGGTCGAGTGCGGGTGCAACATGCACGGTCGCCGCTACTTCGTGAAGGCGCTCGACGCCGGCGACAGGCGCGCAGCGCTGCCACTCGCCGCGTACAAGAAGCTGTACGAGATCGAGGCTGAGATCCGCGACCGCGATCCGGACGCGAAGCTCGTCGAACGACAACAACAATCGAAGCCGGTCTGGGACGAGCTCGTCGCGTGGTGCCGCGTCCACAAGAAGTACGAGCAGCCATCGTCGCCGCTCGGCGTCGCGCTTCGCTACTTCACCAACCACCAGGTCGCGCTCGGCCGCTTCCTTGAGTACGGCTACGTGCCGATGGACAACGGCATCGTCGAGAGGCTCCACGTCCGTGCGGCACTGACGCGAAAGAACTTTCTCTTCGCAGGCGCCGACTCCGGCGGCGAGCGCGCCGCGATCGCCTTCACCATCCTCGGATCGTGCCGACTCGCCGGCGTCGATCCGATCGAGTACCTCACCGACATCCTGCCGAAGCTCACCGGCCGTATTCGCCTGATGGATCTGCCGTCGCTGCTGCCCTCGCGCTGGGCTGCCGCACGTGCGGCCGCCGCCCACCTGACGTAGCGGCTGCCACGATCACGCCGCCGGAATCAAGTGGGCGATCCCCACGCGCTCGACCGGACGCTCACTCCTGTACATCAATCGTGGCAACGCGACGAGCTGCAACCTCGACGCGGACTGCGGCACGGGCTTTC
>JAYVLW010000522.1:0-5890 GCA_043759315.1 Myxococcales bacterium | reverse complement strand
GACAACACGATCCAGATCCTGGATCGAATCATCTCGAAGGAGCACGCGCAGATCCAGCGTGCCGCGGATGGCCGGTACTTGCTCCGCGACCTGCGCTCGCTGAACGGAACCTTCATGCGCGGCGAGCGCGTGGCCGACCACTACCTGTCCGACAACGACGAGTTCACGATGGGCTCGACGCGCATCGTGTTCGTCGACAAGCCGAAGGCCGACGACGTGCTCCAGCGCGTCACCATCGCGCCGGGCCTGACCGAGAGCCACATCCGCGGTCGGATCCAGGCGAACACCGGCGACTTCATGCCCGAGCGGCAGATCCTCGACGAGAAGAACCTCCGCCGCGACTACGAGCGTCTGCGTATCGGCCACGAGCTCGCGCGCGCGGTCGGCAGCGAGCTCGATCTCGACAAGCTGCTCCCGAAGATCCTCGACAAGGCGTTCGAGCTGGTCGGCTCGGATCGCGGCGTGATCCTGCTCAAGGATGACAAGACGCAGGAGCTGATCCCGCGGTTCGTGAAGACACGCTCGGGCAAGAGCGATCCGAACATCGTGCTGTCGAAGACGGTGATGGCCGAGGTCGTCAACAACAAGGCGGCGGTGCTGTCGAGCGATGCCACGATGGACGCGCGGTTCTCCGGCGCCCACTCGATCATCATGCAGGGCATTCGCTCGACGATGACGCTGCCACTGCTCCACGCGAACGAGCTGCTCGGCATCATGCACCTCGACTCGCTGTTCACCTCGAACGCGTTCACCGAGAAGGATCTCCAGATCTGCACGGGCATGGCCTCGCAGGCCGCGATCTCGATCCAGAACGCCCGGCTCGCGAGTCGCATCGAGAAGGAAGCCCAGACCCGCGCTCAGATCTCGCGGCTGATCCCGCCGAGCGTCGTCGAGCAGGTGCTCAAGGGCGAGCTCGTCATCGAGAAGGGCGGCCGCGTCACCGAGGTGACGATGCTGTTCTCCGACATTCGCGGCTTCACCACGATGTCGGATGGTCGCCCCCCGCAGGAGATCGTTAACACCCTCAACGAGTACTTCGAGGTGATGGTCGACATCCTCTTCAAGTACTCCGGCACCCTCGACAAGTTCGTCGGTGACGAGATCATCGGCCTGTTCGGCGCGCCGATCGCGATCGACGACGCCCCGTTCAAGGCGGTCGCCTGTGGCGTCGCGATGTTCCAGGCGCTCGAGGAGTTCAACCGCACCCGCGCGTCGGAGAACCAGCCCCCGCTGCGGATCGGCGTCGGCATCAACACCGGCAACGTGATTACCGGATCGATCGGCTCCACCCGTGCGCTGCAGTACACCGCGATCGGTGACGCGATGAACGTCGCCTCGCGCCTCGTCAACGTCGCCAGCTCGGGCGAGATCATCATCTCCGAGGACACGTTCAAGCACGTCGCCGGGCGCGTCGAGGCCATCCAGCTGCCGCCGGTGAAGGTCAAGGGCAAGGCCGAGGAGCTCAAGGTCTACCGTGTGACCGGCCTCCGCAATGTTCAGACACCGATGCCCGGCGAGTGGGCCGGCCCGACCAACGGCTGAGCGGCGGGGGGCGGCGCCGCGTTCTGGATCGCGAGCGCGCGCATCGAGGCGGCCCCGGTCAAGGTCGAGGCCGAGCCTCGACGCCCTTCGCCGTGGAGGTCGCAACGGCGACCGACCCCGACGCCGGCGAGCACATCGAGGAACTGCACGTCGCCCTGATGGTCGCCCAGCAGCCGGAGCTGCCCCGCGTACGGTTCTCTCGGCCCACCGCGCCGCCCGTGGTGCCGGTGGTGGTGGATCTCGAGGACGAGATCACGAACGTCATCTACCGCTTCGGGTGATTCATGGTTCCCAGTTCGCAAGCGTCGTACGTTCACGAGGCATGCGCCCCGCCCTCGCCTCCTTCGCGAACGGCGGCTATCGCGCCCAGACGCCGTCCAACTATCCACCGCAGGCGGGCCCCATTCTCGAGCTCCGCGGCATCACCCGCCGGCAAAGCACCGCCGACGTCGGGGTCGTGATCATCGTCGTCGAGGCGCCGCCCGGAACGTGGACAGCGCTCTCCGTCGAGCCCTACTCCGAACCGCACCCGCACACGATGACCTGATCGTCGGCCAACATGACGACTACTTCTTGGGACAGGTGACCGAGATCTTGCCGTCCCTCATCTTGACCTTGCCGATCATGTGATCGAACTGGGTCACGAGCTCGAGCGTCTTGCCCTGGTTCGCGGCCTCGGTGCACGCACCCGCCTTGACCTTCGCCTCCAGGAGGCGGGCGCACTTGGTCGTCAGCTTGTCCTCCGCCTCTGCGAGAACCTTGGAGGTGTCCGCGGCGTCCACCGCACGGCACTTCGACGACGCCACGGGCTCGGCAGGTGGCTTCGCGTCGTCGGCGAACGCTGTGCCACCCGCTGCCAGCGAGCCCAGGAACACCGCCGCGGTGAGGATTCGCTTGGTCATGGGCTCAGTGTAGACGCCCTGGTCGGTCGGGGCATTCACGCCTCACCGAGCCTCACCCTGCACTATCCCGCGATACCGCCGCGGGCGTCAGCCCGCGATGGTCAACCCCATCTGGGCGCGCACGGTGAAGAAATCTTCTGAGATCGAGTAGAGGACCAGCTCCTTGATCTTGTCCTTCACCTGCGGACCACCGACCACGACCGGCTCGGCCGAGACCATCCGCGCCGCGACCTCGAGATCACCGCACACCACGAAGCCTGCGCGATGCGACACGGCGTCGACCGCGTGGCCCCACTTCGCGAGGTTGATCTCGGGCGCCGCCTGGATGAACCGCCCGACGACCGCACCGAGCTGCTCGAGCACCTGGGGCGGCATCCGCTTCTGCATCTCCGGCAGGTACTGCTGGACCAGCTGCACCATGTCCGGGGGCACCGGGAACCGCGGCTGGACCATCACGATGGCGCTCATCACGACGACCTTCAGCTCGGTGTTCGTGGGGAGCAGCATCTTCAAGTAGTACTCGGGCCGCATGAACGTCAGCCGGCGCGCCGAGAGGAACGCGATCTCGCGCTCGCTCTTGCCTTGCAGCAGGTGCGGACGGACGACGAACGACGGACACAGCTCGTTCTTCTCGATCGCGTTGGCGAGCTGGATGTCGGCCGGCTTGTTGTCCTCGACGAGGAACACCTCCGGCAGCGGCACGTTCAGCACCTGCGCGACGTAGTAGAACAACTTCGAGAACATCAGCGGATCGCCCGGCAGCTGGCGACGATCCTTGCGCTTGATGCCGAAGTCCTTGTGCGGGAACGCCTTCATCGCGGCGACGCCCTGCCACGACGCCCCGAAGATCGCGCTGATGTAGCGGTTCTCGTCGGGGTGGACGAGCTTGGACCAGGTGTCCCCGCTCATCACGTTCTTCGCCTTCACGAGGCCGCGCGGCTTGTACTGCTCGTAGAACTGCAGCTCGTCCGGATCAGCCTTCTTGAGGAACGCGAGGGTGTTACAGACGCACCAGGTCTTGTCGTACTGGTGCGCATCCATGTAGATGCGGCGCAGCGCCTTGTACGAGTCGTACTTGAACGGCTCGTTGCGGAGCATGCGCATGTGCTGCTCGACGGCCTTGTCCGTGTAGTCGGGGCCCGCGACGAGGTACAGCTCGGCGAGGATCTCCGCACGGTCGGTGCCATCGGCCCGCAGCTCGTTCTTCGGATCGAGCTGCTGCGCCACTTCGTACGCCTGCGTGGCGGACTGGTAGTGCTTGAGGCGCGACCGATAGATCTCACCGAGACCATCGAACAGGCCGACGTTGATCTTGTGGAATGTCGCGGACGCCGCCGAGCCCGGCTTCGGCATCCGCTTGATCATGTCGCGGTACGCACGCTCCTGGCCCTTCCAATCGCGCTTCGTGGTCAGCACCTTGTCGATCGCCTCGAACGAGCGCAGCGCGCGCGGGATCATCTGCTCCGACAGCTTCTCGGCGTTGCCGAAGTAACTATCGAGCGCCTTGCCGTAGTAGTCGACCGCCTCGTCGAGCGACTTGAGCTCGTCGCGGTAGATGGTCGCAGATGCGTGCAGGTAGGCGCCCTTGCGGATGCTGTCGCTCTCGAGGGCGATGAAGCGGTCGATGGTCTCGACGACCTTCTTCCACATCTTCTGCTCGGTGTAGAGATCGAGCACCTTCTGCAGCAGCTGGTGGTCTTCCGGCGAGACCTCGAGCGCATCGAGGTACGCGGAGATCGCCTTCTGCGGATTGTTCAGCTTGTCGTGATAGATCGTCGCGATCTCGTCGAGGAGCTGGACCTTCTCCTTGCCCGGGGCGGTCGTGATCAGGCCACGCTTCGCGTGGACGACCGCTTCCCAGTCACCTTGCTGCTGCTGCAGGTCGATGACCGCGAGCAACGTATCGCGATGCGTCGGATCGATCTCGAGGGCCTTCTCGAACATGTTGAGCGCCTTCTTGCGCTCACCGAGGGCCTGCCGGACCATGCCGAGACGGTTGTAGATCCGGACGACATCCGCCTCGTCCTGCCCGTCTCGGTGCTGGACCAGGATGGTCTGGTAGATCTTTCCGGCGTTGTCGTAGTCCGCCATCTTGAACATCAAGTCGGCACGCCCCGTCAGCGTCGGGAGATACGTCGAGTCGATGTCGTAGGCGTTCTTGTAGTAGTTGAGCGCCTTCTGGTAGTCGCCGAGCTCGTCGGCCGTCTTCGCGGCGCGGTAATACAGCTCGTTCAGCTCGCGGGGGTCCGCGTGGAGCTGCCCGACCTTGCGGGCGAGCATGTCGATGATCGGCGAGAGCTCGGCCCACTGCTGCGACTCGAAGTAGAGGTTCGCGAGCGGACGGCCCGCTTCCACGTGCTCCGGATCGAGCGAGATCACCGCGGCGTACAGCTGCTTCGCGGCCTCGTTCTGGCGCAGGCGATCCTCGTAGATCTTGCCGGCATCGAACAGCAGGCGGACCTTGTCGAGGACGACCGGCGTGTAGCTCTCCGCTCGCACCATCATCTGGGCGGCCTTGAGCCAGTCACCGCGGTCCGAGTACTGCTTCGTGAGGGCTTCCATCGTCGGCACGTGCGCCGGATCGATGGCGAGACCACGGAGCAAGTTCGACTCCGCGCTGTCGGCATCTGCGAGCTGCGCGTACTGCAGCTTGCCCATGCGCCAGTAGAGGTCGACCTGCTTGCGCGGGTCGTTCGACAGGCGAACGAGGTGCGCCATGACGTCCACGGCGCGGTCCCACTCGCTGATCTTCTCGTACAGACGGCCGAGCGCGTCGAGGGCACGCTGCTCGTCCGCATCGAAGCTGAGCACGTCGGTGTACGCCTCGACGGCGCGATCGACGTCCTGCAGGTTCATCTCGTACGTCACGCCCATCGCGACGTAGAGGTCGACGCGCTGCGCGACGTCTGACGTCGCCATGATGTGGTTGCGGTAGGTCTCGACGAGTGCTTCCCATCTGCCCGCCTGCTGATACAGGCGCGCCAGCTCGCGGTACGCCGCGTAGTTGCGGTTGTCGATCGCGACGATCTTCTCGAGCGCCTCGGCCGCGCGATCGAGCTTCCCGAACCGCTCTTCCCACGCCGCGGCCATGCGCTCGTACAGCGGCACGCGCTCGGCGTCCGATGGCGACGCGTCGAGCTGCGCCTCGAGGACCTCGAGGTACTTCTCGGACTGGTTGGTCTTCTCGTAGAGACCTTCCAGGGCGCGCAGCGCACTCAGGTTCGACGGGTCGGTGTGGAGCACCTGCTGGTAGGCGCCGATCGCCTGCCCCGCGTCGAACAGCCGGAGGTCCCAGATCTGACCGACCTCGAGACGGAACCGGACGATGTTGAGCTCGTCCGTATCGAGCTCCGCGCGCTTGTTCAGGACCTCGATCAGCGGCTCCCACTGCTCGACGCGCCGGTACAGGCGATCGAGGGCGGTGAGGGCCGACAGCGAGGACGGTC
>JAYVLW010000521.1:0-5672 GCA_043759315.1 Myxococcales bacterium | reverse complement strand
GGCATGGCGATGGCCGGCCTCGGCGTGATCGGCGTGATCGGCGGCTGGGTCGCCGCGGTGGGCATCATCCTGATGGCCGCGATCGTGTGGGTCGGGATGCCCGGCAAGATCGCGGCGGCGGATCGGCTCCCGGTCAAGCCACTGATCAAGTTCTTCGTCGGCGTCGCTGTCTACCTCGTGCTGTTCAACGGCCTGATGTTCGTCGATAGCCTGCTGATCAAGCGCCTGACCACCGAGTACTACGCCGAGCATGCCGCGGAGCTCACCGGTGCGATCAACCAGGTCATCCCCTGGAGCGCGAAGCTCGTCGGCTACCACGCGGACCCCAGCGTGCTCGCCGACGTCCAGAACGGCTACTACGCGGCGGCGCAGAACCTCGGCCGGCTCGCATACCAGGCGATCATCGCCGCCACCTTCGTGGTGTTCCCGCTGGTCTCGCGCTCGACGTTCACCGAGGACAAGGACACCACCCGGCGCTACGTCGAGGTCACGTCGCGCTACTCGCTGATGTTCGCGATGGCGATCGGCGTGGTGATCGCGGCGAACCCTGCGGACATGCTCGGCCTGCTCTATGCCGAGGACTACGCCGCACACGGCGGCCCCGCGCTCGCGATGCTCGCCCTGGGAAACGTGGCGTTCAGCGTGTTCGCGATCAACGGTACGATCCTCAACGGCGCCGGCCAGACCCGCGCGGCCATCGTCACCGCGGCGGTGACACTGGTCCTCGCCGGTGTCGGCAACTACATCGCGATCCCGATGGCGGCCGAGAGCGGCAACGTCCTCGTCGTGGCCGCGACGGTGACCGGTGTTGCGATGGTGGTCGGCGCGGTGATCTCGGGCATCGCGCTGACCCGTCAGCTCGGCGCGTTTCTGCCGCTGCTCTCGCTCCTCCGCATCGGCATCGCGACCGGCGCGGCGCTCGCCGTCGGCAAGTTCCTGGTGCTGCCGCACGGAAAGTTGATGACGCTCGTCGAAGCGGCGATCGTCGGAGTGGTGTTCCTTGTCGTGCTGATCGGGACTCGCGAGCTTGGTGCGCGCGATCTCGCAGCGATCAAGGCCGTGCGCAGCAAGCGTGCGGCCGGTGGAGGTGACGTATGAGAGCGACCAGCCTGATCGTGATCCTCGGCTTGACCCTCGGCGCGTGTGCGGGCTCCCAGCACGACTCGGAGACGCTCCAGGAGTCGATCCTCAGCTACAACGACGGCGTGCGCTGGGAGCGGTTCGAGACCGCCGCCACTTCGCTGCCGCCGAAGCAGCGCTCCGTGTTCGTCGACGAGATGGACCAGCGGGCCAAGGACCTCAAGATCAGCCAGTTCGACGTGGTCCGGGTCGACAAGACAGGCGCCAAGGTGGCCAAGGTCCACGTCAAGCTCGGCTGGTACATGGAGACCGAGGGCACCCTCAAGGAGACCCACGCCATGCAGACCTGGGAGCGCCATGGCAAGGCCTGGTGGCTGGTCGAGCAGAGCCGCCTGCGGGGCGACGAGATGCCGGGCCTGATGGACCGCCCGGAGGGCGCCTTTGACGACCCGAAGCCCGACCCGAAGTAGGGGGGCAAGCTAAGAGAATCCTGGCGGGTTGCACCGATTCGCCGACCCCTGGCCGGGTGGGGTAACATTCCCGTCAGAGGTGTCGCAAAGCGACTTTGTCACCCGTGGCCAGTCCCTGGTCACGTCTGGACAATTCCAGGAGGCCGTCAAGGTCTGTCGCCTTGGCTTGCTTGGGCGACCGACCACGGTCGAGGGCCGGATCGTGCTCGGACAAGCACTCCTCGCGCTCAAGCGGTACGACGAGGTGCTCGCCGAGATGCGCGTCGCGCTCGAGCTCGACCACACGTCGCTGTCGGCGCAGATCCTGAAAGCCGACGCACTGCTCAAGAAGGGTGACCACCATGCCGCCGGCGAGGTGATCGCGAAGCTCCGGCCACACGCCGGCGCGGATCCGCGGATCGCGCGGCTCGTCGGTGACGCGGAGCGAGACGGGGCGCGCCCGCCGATGAGCTCGAGCCATCCGGCCGTCGGGTTCCTCGGACCGCAGACCGGCGAGAGCCTGACAAAGCACTACCCGAACCATGGTGCCGAGAACGAGGTCACCGGCAACGACGACGATCCAGGTGTCGAGGACACCGGTGGCTCGTACACGCGGCCGAGGTCGGTCGCGGCGCCCGGCCCGAAGCTGCGTACCGGCAAGGTCCAGGCGCAGGACGACGGAACCCCGCCGCCCGACGTCCTCGCGGTCGGCGATCGCTCGGGCACCGTCGAGTTCGATCCGGAGGTCGACGGGATCGAGGTCGGCGACGAGGAGGATTTCGGCGAGGTCGCCGCGCCGCCGAGCGCGGGCAAGCAGCGCCCGGCGGTCCATGCGCCAGCGCCCGTCGACCACTCGCGCGGCTCGGTCAAGCGAGCGACGAAGCGTCCCGTTCCGGGGCCGGTGTCGGCGCCGCTACCGAAACGGCCGAAGCCGAAACAGGAGTTCTCCTCGGTCGAGCTCGAGAGCGGCGATATCTTCGAGCTCGACGAGAACGCACCTCCGCCCGACGCTGCCCCGCCGCGTCGCCCGTCTGGACCGGGCACCGCGGTGCGGAACGCCGTGAAGATGCCGTCCGGCCCGCTCGACGGAGCGCCGCCCTCGACGCGCGCACCGTTCCCTGCACCGACGCCGGCTTCGGTGCGTCCGACCGCGATCGCGCAGGCGGTGCAGCCGCCCCCGCTGGCGCAGCAGATCGCGCAACAGCCGCACTACATGCAGATGGCCACCTTGCCGCCCCCGCCCCCGCAGCCGCCGACGCCGATGGCGGATCAGCGCACGCTGCTGGCCGCGTCGATGCCGACCGCTGCCGCCATGCAGCCGCCCCCGCCGAACCCGCAGTCGCTGGCGAATGCCGCGCGCCCGACGATGGCGCTCAACGCCGCACAGCAGGAGTCGGCCGCCGCCGTCGATGCGCTGTTCGGCAGCGACCAGCAACCGTGGGGCAGGGCCGGGAATCGTGCGACGGCCGCGGCAAACGAGCCCACCAGCAGACCGGGCGAGCTCGATCCGCGGATCGCGGTCGCCACGCCGTCGACCGGGATGGGATCGATCCCGCCCGGGATGTTCCCCGAGACCAGCACCGCGAGCGGCAAGCCGCTCAAGACGGGTGTGCGCAAGGGGCGTTCGCGCCTGGCGGTGGCGATGTGGATCCTGATCGGCGCCATCGTGATCGGCGGCGGCGTGTTTGCGGGGTTCCAGATCCGCGCGATGCGGCTGCAGAAGCAGATCGCAGCGGCGCGGGAGAAGGCCGTGGATCTCGCGAAGGCGGATACCTGGGCCGGGTGGTCGGGCGCGCGCGATCGCCTCGCCGGAATCGCGCAGGCTTCTGGCACCGTCGATAACCGCGCCGCGCTCGCCCGCGCTCGCGCCGTGCTCGCTTTCGAGTTCGGCGACGGGCTGACCGAGGCAAAGGCCGCGGTCGACAAGCTCTCGGGGCAGACCACGCTCGACGTCGCGATCGCGCGCGCGTACGTCGCGCTCGCCCAGACCGACGCCGCCGCTGCCAAGACCGCGGCTGACAAGGCGCTCGAGCTCGCTCCCAACGATCCCGCCGCGCTCTACGTCGCGGGAGAGGCCCAGCTGCTCGCGGGCGACTTCAAGGGCGCGATCGCGAGCCTCAAGTCCGCTCAGGAGAAGGAGCCGCGGCCGCTCTATGCCGTGGGGCTCGCGCACGCGATCGCCGCGACGGGCGTATGGGACGATGCGCTGTCGGCCGTGGATCGCGCGCTCGGTCAGATGCCCGATCACCCGGGCGCGTTGATCGAGCGCGGCTTCCTCTCCGTCGCCGGCGGCCGGATCGTCGTCAACAACGCGATGACCACGGAGATCCGCGCTTCCCTCGTCAAGCTCACGGTGGAGGGTGCGAAGCCGCTCGCCGAGCAGACCCGCGGGGTCTCCCCGCTGCAGGTCGCACTCGCGAACCTCGCACTCGCGCAGATCGACTTCGTGCTCCGCGACATGGCGGCCGCGGCCAACGATATCCTCGCCGCCTCCCGGGTGGGGGCCGACGAACAGCGGTTCGGCGAGGAGGCGATCGACACGCTCCTCATGGTCGGCGACCTCCAGCATGCGAAGGGCTCCGCCGCGGTGGCGCTCACGAACTGGCCGGGGAGCCGGCGGGCCCGGATCTCTCAGGCGCAGGTCTCGATCGCGCTCGGCAATCCGGCCGAGGCCATCGAGATCCTGGCGCGCAACCCGGACGCTGCGAACCATCCGCGGGGACAGGCCGTGCGCGGGTGGGCGAAGCTCGCGCTCGGCGACGTCGATGGCGCGAAGGCGGACTTCGATCTCGCGCTCAAGAAGCTCCCGAAGCTCGAGCTCGCCGTGGTCGGCCGCACCTGGGTCGACCTCGCCGAAGGCGAGCTCGATGACGCGCGCAAGCGGATCGAACCCACGTTCAACCCGAACACCGCCAGTATCGCCGTGACCACGGTGTATGCCGAGATTCTCCGCGCGAGTAACGATCCAGCGCAGCGGGAGAAGGCGAGGGGCCTGCTCGAGAAGCTGCTCGTCAACGCACCGTCGACCCCGGAGCTCGGCCGTGCGCAGCTCGAGCTCGGGCGCGTCGCTCGCGACTCGGGTGATCTCGGGGCGGCTCAGGCCGCATACACGGACTCGATCAAGAACATGAACTCCGAGGCGCGGCTCGAGATGGCGCTGCTCCTCATCGAGGATCGGAATCCGACCGGCGGGCGCGACATGATCGAGAGCATCCTCAAGGACGCCGGTCCCACGCCAGGCGCGAACCTCCTGCTGGAAGGCGCGCGCGCACGGATGCTCGTCGGCGACCACGCGGGCGCCGTGGCCCTGCTCGATCAGGCCGACAAGCTGCCGAATGTGGTCCGCTGGCAGTACGACCGCGAGCGCGGCCGTCTCGCGCTCCGTCGCAACGACCTGCCGGGCGCGGCGCAGGCGTTGGTCCGCGCCCTCGAAGGCTGCGGCTCCGATCCGGAGACCTTCCTCCTCGCCGCAGACACGTTGACCGGCGATGTGAAGCAGACCGCGCTCGCGCAGAAGTTGAAGGGGCTGGCCGAGCTCCGGCTCAAGGACCTTCCGGAGAAGCACGTCATCGCAGGCAAGCTCGCCCTGAGTGCCGCGAACGAGCTCGAGGCCGAGAAGGCCTACGTGACCGCGATCAAGGCGTTCGAGAAGACCACGCCGCGTCGTGCAGCCCAGGCGCACTTCGGCCTCGCCGCGGTGTTCTATGCGAAGAACGACTATCCGAACGCGCAAGCGCAGCTCGCCGTCGCGATGCCCTCCGATCCGACGCTCTACGCCGCGTACCTCTTCGCCGCCGAGGTCGAGCGCGCGATCGGCGGGCCACGGGCAGAGAACCGCGCGTTCGAGCTCGCGAAGAAGTCGGTGAACGCGAACCCGGACTACGTCGATGGCTGGGTCCAGGTCGGCACGTACGGCGCCACGCTGAACAAGAAGAAGGAGCTCGAGGAGGCGATCACGCGCGTCGGCGCGCTGGCGCCGTCGAGCGAGGCCCTCAAGACCCTCCAGGCGCTGCGCAAGTAGCAGCGCGACCCGTCGCGCTCAGCCCATCGCGAACACGACGGCGACCGCGGCGCCGGCGGCGAGCAGCACCATCACGATGATGATCAGCGCCCAGGGCGGCCTGCTCTCGCCCTTGTTGTGCA
>JAYVLW010000520.1:0-3858 GCA_043759315.1 Myxococcales bacterium | reverse complement strand
AACGACCACTCCTCGCCGGGCTTCATGACATAGCCGTTGACCTTGCTCGCCGCGAGCTTGAGGTTGAAGTTGCGGTCGCGATCGGTGACCGGGAACTTCGTCTCGTAGTGACCGAGTACCTCGGAGATGTCCTCGATGCCGAGGTTGGCTTTCGTCACCGTCGCCGGGACGCGGACGTCGATCAGCTCGATCACCGCGGCGCCCTGCCGCGCGGCGCCTTCGATGCGTGGCAGCGAGCCCCAGACATCGAGACCCTCGCCCGGTGCGTCGTCGTGGATCTGCTTCGCCTCGAGATCGAGGTACGCGTTGATCGGCGCGCGGTCGTAGCTCGCCTTGAGCTCGAGCAGGCGCGCCACGGCCTTGTCGCGATCGAGGCGGACCGGGAGCGTGCCCTTGCCCGCGCGCGCGGCCACATCGGCCTCCGACGCCACGCCCGGCTCGTCGGGATCGATCTCGAGGCCGAGCTCGGCCCAGGTCACGGCAATGTCGTGGCCCGCGATCTTCACGCTGACCGTCTTGCCCAGGAACCCGCCGATCGCGCCCGTCGCTGCCGCCACGGGCTTGTTCGCCGCGGGCTCCATGCGCGGAGCGGTGGCGTCCTGCGTGGTCGCTGCGCGCGCTTCGCTCTTCGCACCGAGAACGTAGTAACCGCCCGCGAGCCCCGCCGCGACGACGAGCATGCCGCCGGCGAGGCCGAACAGAACAGCGCCATGTTGCTTCGAGCGGGTGCCGGTAGGCTGGGTCATCGGTTCCTTCTCTCTTATCACGAGAGGTAGCAGATCCAGGAGTTTGCACCTCGCGGGCCATGCTCGATCTCAGCCGTGGAACCCAGTTGCGGCGGTCGTGTCCGACCGCCCACAAACCGTGTGGCCAACGGGACACGGCGGTTTGACAGGTGAGGTGCCAGGCTGCACCATGCACGGGTGAGCTCGCTCGTGCAGCGCAACAAGGTGGTTGCCAAGCGGAAAGGTGCGCTGGCCGTCGCCGCGGGCGCCGGGGCTGTCGCAGCAGGTGTGGTCATCGCACCTGTCGCGGGGATCGTCGCCGCCGCCGGGGCCGTGTATCTCGGTTGGGACTGGCTCTCGTTCCGTATCAAGAACGGCATGCGATTCTAGCCAGCGGTCGTGAGCGACGCGCAGGGATTTGCAGCCGGTCTCGTCGGCATTGTGCTCGATGGGCGGTATCGCCTCGATGCGGTGCTCGGCGAGGGCGGTATGGGCTCGGTGTTTCGCGCGCAACACCTGGCGATGGATCGCAAGGTCGCCGTCAAGCTGCTCAAGCCGCACCTGACCACGGATAGCGCCGCGCTCCAGCGGTTCGCGCGCGAGGCCCGCGCCACCCTCAAGGTCGAGTCGGCGCACGCGGTCAAGGTGCTCGACTTTGGCGTCACGCCTCAGAACGACTACTACATGGTGCTCGAGTACCTCGATGGCCGCACCGTCCAGCGCGAGCTCGAGGTCGATGGTCCGTTCGCGCCGGCCCGCGTGCTCCACATCGCGCGGCACGCCCTCGACGCACTCGCCGCCGCGCACAACAGCGGCCTCGTCCATCGTGACATCAAGCCCGACAACATCCTCCTGATGCGGGTCGACGACGACCCGGATCACGCGATGCTTCTCGACTTCGGTGTCGCGAAGCTGATGGAGGGCGCCGCGGTTTCGGACAAGTCCAGATTCGCGCTGACCCAGGCGGGCGTGGTGTTCGGCACGCCGGAGTTCATGTCGCCCGAGCAGGCATGCGGTCATGTCCTCGACGGGCGCAGCGATCTGTACTCGCTCGCGGCGACGATGTTCACGATGCTGACGGGCTGCGCGCTGTTCGAAGGCAAGACGGCGATCGAGCTGTTGACGCATCACGCACGAACACCGGCACCGCACCTCGAGCGGCTGGTGCCAGAGCTCGCGCAGTACCCGAAGCTCGACGAGATGTTGCAGGCCTGCCTCGCCAAGCACCGCGATCAGCGACCGCGAAGCGCCGAGGACATGGACCGGCTGATCGCGGAGCTCGAGGTCTATGTCAGCCGCGGTGGCGCGGCCGCGCGCTCGACGAAGAACCTCAGGCCGCTACGGGTCGGCTCCTCGTTCTTCGACGCGCTCCCAGCGGAGACCCTGCTCCCGGCCCAGGCGCAGGAAGCCGCCGCCCAGGCGATCGCGGCGGCCGCCGTCGTGGCATCGCCGTCGCGTGCGACCGCACCGACGATCGATCCGCTCGATACCGGCATCCATCCGCTCGTGCAGTCGCGTCGCGGGCTCTACCTCGCGCTCGGCGCTGTGGCGGTGGTGGCGTTGGTGGTGGTGACGATCGCCGTCGCCATGAAGAAGCGCGGCGTTGACCACGCGCCGAGCGACGCCGCGGTCGTCGCGATCCCGGCGGCGGACGCGGGGGCTTTCGATGCGTCGATCGACGCGGCAGACGTGGCCGCGGTGCTCGACGCCGGCGCTCCTGCGGCCCGCGCCGATGCCGGTGTCGCCGTGGTGAAGGCGCCAGCGCCGCCGAAGACCAACGAGCACCTGAAGTTCGCCGAGGAGGCGATGAGGCAGGGAAATCGCCTCCGGCAGCTTGCGGAGGCCGACCTCGCGCTGAAAGCAGATCCGAGGAGCGTTCGGGCGAAGTATTTGCTCGGCGACGCGCTCATCAAGGGTGGCGATCTCGACCGAGGTTGCGCGTACTTACGCCAGCTCGGGCGGAATTCGCTGGCCGTGGCCCGGGCCGGCGTCGCGAACTGTCCACCATAGGGCTGGGCTGATTGATTCCGTCGGCGGCGGCCCCTATTCTACCGGTCTGCCATGGGGGCTGCTCGTCGATGACCGCGGTTGGAACGACGTCTGGATCCCATTCTGCTCACGTGAGCGGTGCACGCCTCCAGCCGGGCTTTCAGCTCGGTGACTATCGCGTTGGTCAGCCGCTGTGGTCACTCCGCATCGCGGACGCCTACAAGGCCGATGGCCCCAGGGGCCCGTCCACGATCTACGTGATCAGCTCGGCGCTCGCGTCCGAGCCCGCGATCCGCGATCAGATCGTCGCGGGCACGCGCGCGGCCGCCGCGTTGCCGGAGCACAAGCACCTGGTCCGCACGCTCGCCGCCGGCCTCACCGGAACGATCCTGTGGATCGCTACCGAGGAGGTCGAGGGCTCGCTGGTCCGTGACCTGCTGCAGAAGAAGCGCATGGGGACGGGTCGCGCCGGCAACGCGGGGCTCGGTACGCGGGCCACTGGCAACCTGATCGTCGGCGTCGCGGCGGCGCTCGCGGACGTCCAGCACGGTGCGCTCGCCGACGAGTCGATCGTCGTCAACCGCTCGGGTCGCGTGCGCGTGATCGATCTCGCGCTCGCCGCAGGCACGATCGCCGCGATGCGTGCGGGCATCCTGCCGAGCGGCGCCGCCGTCGCGCCGGAGGTCCAGGCCGGCAAGCCGCCGACCGGGGCCAGCGATGTGTACTCGATCGGTGCGCTGCTCTACGAGTGCCTCGTCGGGGCCCCGCTCGAGCGCGGTGGTCCGCGCCCGTCGGAGGTCGTCCAGGGTGTGAACTCGCAGATCGATGACCTGGTCGCGCGCGCCTGCCACAAAGATCCCGACAAGCGGTTCGGTCGCGCGGATGTCCTCGGCGAGGTCGTCGGCGAAGCGCTGAACAAAGGCGGCGCGATGATGACCTCGGCCGTGCCGACGCTCGCGAGTGCGCCATCGCTCGCGGACCAGCAGGTCAGCCTCGCGGCCGAGCTCGGCCACGCGGCGAGCTCGGGGCAGATGGCTGCCGCCGCGCCGGATCGGGTGCTCGCGACCGCGCTCGCTGACTCGAACGAGAAGTGGCTGATCAGCAAGGGGAAGCTCGACTACGGCCCATTCTCGCTCGCCGACGT
>JAYVLW010000519.1:0-28578 GCA_043759315.1 Myxococcales bacterium | reverse complement strand
CCGAACTTCGACGACATCAGCTTGAGCCGCGCGATCTCGCCGTCGCAGCAATCGATGTAACCGGTGCTCGCCTGGATCAGCGCGCCGATGATCACGAGGCGCATGTCGGTTGTCGCGGTGAGCACGCACGTCACCGCGATCATCCCGGCGACGAGCATCGTCAGCATGTTCGGCGTGATCGGCGTGTGGACGAGCACCTTCGACAGCCGCCGCGCGACGGGCCGAAACACGTAGCGCGAGATCGCGTTGTCCTGCGGCTTGACCATCAGGCGGTACAGCAGCTCGTGTGCTCCGGCGCGGTCCTCGGGCGTGGCGATCGCGTGTCGCGCGATCGCACCGTGCGGGATCCGCTTCGCCTGTGCACCGCCCTCGAACGTCGCGGTGTTCTCGCCGTTCACGATCGCCTCGATCGCGCGACGCGCCGAGGCTCCAACCGCGAGATACGCGCCCGCGTCTACGCCGTCGGGGCCCACGGCGACCACGACGTCGTCGCCGGTCGGCATCGCCGCGACGAGCGGCGCGACGAGCGGCGTGTGCACGAGCTGGTCGGCGCGGATCACGAGCAGCGGCGCCGAGCTGCCGTCACGCCACGTGGTCACCTCGTCGCGCGCACGATCGAGCACCAGCACCCGCGTGGCGCCCGCCTTCTTCGCCGAGCGCGAGGCGCGCTCGCACGCGGTCAGGCCGGCGATGCGGACGCTCGCGAGGGGATCATCGGCGAGGATGATCGCGTCGAGCGCGGCGGGTACGGCGGTCACGCCTTACGTCTACATGGACCGACGAGATCGCGCCAAGCGTTGGAGTGACGTTGCCGCCTGCGAATCGCCCGGAGGTCCGGATCGGTGACAGGAATCCATCGATCGAACGGCTCAAACAGCCGATCTGTTCAAGATTCACCACGTCAGCGCTGCCAAGTGCCTGTGATCCTGCGTGTATGCGGTTTGCATATACCGCGTTCGAGCTATGAAGGCCGTCATCCTCGCCGCCGGTTGCGCCACGCGGCTTCGCCCCTACTCCGACGACACGCCGAAGACGTTGTTGCCAGTGGCTGGCGTCCCGATCCTTCGGCGGACGATCACGAGCCTGCTCCGCGCGGGTTTCGACCAGTTCGTCATCGGCACCGGCTATCTCGAGCACATGGTGCGTGACGCGGTCGCGAGCTGGTTTCCTGGCCTCGACGTCACGTTCGTCACGAACCCGGACTTCCGCACGACGAACAATGCCTACTCGCTGCTCCTCGCGCGCGAGCACGTCGAGAACGACGGCTTCATCCTGCTCGACGGCGACGTCGTGTTCGACCTCGGCGTCGTCGAGGAGCTCGTGGAGCGCGGCCCCGATTGCCTCGCCGTTCGCTCCGTCGGAGAGATCGGGCTCGAAGAGGTGAAGGTCACCGCGGACATCGAGGATCGCGTCCTCGCGATCGGCAAGCATGTGCCAGTGCGCTCCGCGATGGGCGAGTCCGTCGGCATCGAGCTGTTCTCCGCCGCGTCGTCCAAGAAGTTGTTCGCCGCGCTCCACGCGCGCGTGCGCGAACAGAACCTCGTCAACGAGTACTACGAAGCGTCGTTCCAGCAGATCGTGGATGACGGCGTCACGCTCTACGGCGTCGACATCGGTTCGATGTACGCCACCGAGATCGATACCCTCGAGGACCTGATGGCCGCAGAGGCTCGCCTCTCGCAGCGCCCGGCGTTCGATGTGGGGATTCAGGCCGTGCGTCTCGCCGTCTGAAGCAACTCCACTAGATCATTCAGTCTGGCAGCCGCTTGCACCAGCTGGTGCCTGGAGACCCTGTCTCGAAGGTGTGACGAAACTCGTTGCCGCCGACGCACGGCCGTTGCGACTATTCCGTCATGTCGTACCGAGGGATCGTCGCTGCCGTCGCGATGCTCTCCGCTTGTGCGGAAGCTGGCGTCACCCTCGAACGCGTGGATGCGCCGGTCGGATCGAGCGATGGCAAGACCGACGCGCCCGGCACCACGGATGGTCCACCGATCGACGGACCACCGGCGTGCACGCAGATGACGGTCAACCTCCTGCAGAACTCGAACTTCGACACCACGCCGCTCGCCACGATGTGGACCGAGACCCGCTACGGCAACGAGCTCATCGTGCGCACCGACGGCTTTGCGGCGCAGTCGGGCACCACCAAGGCATGGCTCGGCGGCGTGGTCGGGACCATCGGGGCCAATGCAACCGATGGGCTCCACCAGGACATCGCGGTCCCCGCGTCCGCGACCGGCATCTCGATCACGGGCTACTACCACGTCATCACCGGCGAGACCGGCACCACCGTCTACGACCGCGGCAACATCGATCTCGCCACGACCGCTGGCACGACGATCGAGGCGATCATGGCCTTCGACAACGCCCACGCCACCACCGGCTGGACGGTGTTCTCCAAGACCTTCACCCAGAACGTCGCCGGAATGACGGTGCGGGTGAAGATGACGACGAGCAACGACTTCTCGTCTGCCACGTCGTTCTACTTCGATACCCTCGTGCTCAACGGCACGGTCTGCCAGTAGGCGTGGGTCAGAAGTCAGTGAGCCCGACCTCGAAGTAGACGGCCGGTGACCTGCCCTCGATGCCGTAGCCGACGTCGAGACCGAGCAGCGGCAGCACGATCGCCTTGATGTACACCCGCAGCCCAAGGCCGACGTCGTTGCGCCAGCGATCGATGCCCCGGGCCTGTGTCACCAGGTAGCGCCGCTCGCCGCGATCGTCGACGGTGCGCGGGTTGTGAAAGCCGATCGCGCCCGAGTCGACGAAGCCGATGCCGCGGAAGGCGAAGATCTTCCACTTGAACATCGGCACCGAGTACTCGGCGCGACCGAACACGCGCCGATCGCCGCGGAACCGGTCGAGGGAGTAGCCGCGCAGGTCGGTGGCCCCACCGAGTGCGAAGTCCTCGTGCAGCGGCAGGTGCTTGCCAACCGCACCACCCACGCGCAGCTCGAGCTGGTGCTCGCCGAACAGCCGCCACGAGTAGTACGCGCGGATCAGCGCGGACGAGTAGTCGTAGTCGTCGAGCCCGGGGATCGAGTGATCGAGGATGACCTGCGCGTACGGGCCCCAGGTGACGCCGAACCGATGGTGGCGCCCGTCGAGAGTGAGCCGCGGTTGCATCGAGACGTCCCAGCCGTCGTTCTGGGGTACGGGTGACGGCGTCTCGCCAGCGTCGTCGAGGCGCGTATCGCGGAAGGTGACGTAGGCGCCGCGAAACCGCAGGTCGGCGACCAGCCACCACAGCGGCCGAAACCCGACAAGGGCGCCGAAGCCGAGGTACCTCGTCGTGGTGATCCGCGCGATCGATGCGTCGGTCGCATCGTCGGGGGGGTTCTCGTATTCGGTGATGCCGCGGCGGTAGGCGTAGAGATCGACCCGGTACGAGAGCGGACCGCCGGCGATCGATGGATTCAGGAACGTGCCGAAGAACAGGGACTCGCGCGTCCCGATCTGCCCGTACAGCAGGATCTTCTCGTTCTTGCCGCGGAAGTTGTTCTCGGCGAAGCCCAGGCCGAACGCCTGGTTTCCGGACAGGAGGAAGATCGTCGGCGCGATCACCCACGAGTGCTTGTCATCGACGGTGACCACCACCAGCCAGCCGCCCGGCGCGTCCTCGAGCGTGACCTTCACGGACTTGAACAGCTCGCTCGAGAGCAAGGCCTCCTCGATGCGTGGGACATCGAGCGCCGTGATGGAGTCTCCGATGGAGACGTGCGAGAGATACTCTGCGGTCGTGTCGGTGGTCTTCGAGTCGCCGCGCACGGAGAACCCGACGATCGGACGAGGCGCCTCGGCCGAGGCCACGCTTGCCCACGCGAGCACCAGTACAACCACCGCTCGCACGAAACGATTACTTCTTCTTCTTGCTCGGAAGGATCCCCATCAGCTTGGCGATGATGCCGAGCATGATCTCGTCAGCGCCGCCGCCGATCGAGAGGAGCCGCGAGTCGCGATACGCGCGCGCCACCGGGTTGTCCCAGGTGAACCCCATGCCGCCCCAGTACTGGAGGCAGGAGTCGGCGACCTCGCGCGCCAGCCGCCCGGCCTTGAGCTTCGCCATGGAAGCCATCATCGTGACATCGGCGCCGCCGACGTAGTCCTCGACGGCTCGATACACGAGGGAGCGCAGCGCCTCGACCTCGGTCTTCAGCTCCGCGAACCGGAAGTGGATCGACTGGTTGTTGATGAGCGGCTGACCGAACGTCTCGCGCTCGCGGCAGTACGCGATCGTGGCGTCGATCGTCTTGTCCATGCCGCGCACCGAGCCGATCGCCCCGCACAGCCGCTCCTCCTGGAACTGGACCATCTGCATCATGAACCCCATGCCCTCCTCGCCGATGCGATGGCGCTGGGGGACGCGGACGTTGTCGAAGAACACCGGGCAGGTGTCGGAAGCGAGCATGCCGAGCTTCGCGATCTTCGGACCGACCTCGACGCCCTTGAGCTTCGTCGGCACCACGACGAGGGTCTTGTTGGCGTGCACGGGACCGTCGCCGGTGTTGACGAGGAGGCAGAGCCAGTCGGCCTGCGCCGCGTTCGTGATCCACATCTTCGAGCCGCTGATCAGGTAGTCGCTGCCGTCCTTCTTCGCGACCGTCTTGATCGCCGCCACGTCGGAGCCGCCGCCCGCTTCGGACACGGCGATCGAGGTCACCATGTCGCCGGCGATCGCCGGCGCGAGGAACTCCTTGCGCAGCTCGTCGCTGCCCCACCGCGCGAGCGCGGGCGTGGCCATGTCGGTCTGGACGCCGAGGGCCATCGGGATCGAGCCGCCGCGGCAGTTCCCGAGCTCCTCGGTCGCGCACGTCGCGTACGAGTAATCGAGCCCCATGCCACCGTACGCCTCGGGCTTGTTGATGCCGAGGAGGCCGAGGTTGCCGGCCTTCTTGAACAGCGCGTGCGCCGGAAACGCGCCCGCCCGCTCCCACTCGTCGATGTTTGGATTGATCTCCTTGTCGACGAAGTCGCGGACGGTCTTGCGGAGCTGCTGGTGTTCATCCGTGAAACGCATGTGCACGAACCGTACACCAACCAAAGGCCCTCGAACTGTCCGAGATCCGTACAGATCTTTTCAGTTTGATGACTGCTCCGTCCGTGCGAGCCTCGATCCGCGATGTTGCCGATCCTCCTCAAGATCCGGCTCACGACGATGACGATGGCGGGGTGGACCGCCGCCGCCGCGCCGGTGCCGATCCCGATGGACGCGGTGTCGATCGTCTACCAGGGGCGAGCTGCATCGCCGATCGAGGTCAAGCTCTACGACGAGAACCTCCACGTCGACGCGACCGTGCTGATGGACCACCTCGGCAACAGCGACCCTGCAACCACCGCCCAGATCCGCCACCTGTTCCGCTGCCGCGTCACCAACCGCGAGCGCCCGATCGCGCGCAAGTCACTCATGATGCTCGGCGACGTCGCGGAGATGTACGAGGGCAAGACGATCGAGTTCGTCAGCGTGTACCGCGTTCAGCGCGGCGAATCGCTGACCTCCCCACACCGCGACGGACGCGCGATCGACTTCCGCATCCGCGGCGTGCAGCTCCGCGCCATCCGCGACTACCTGTGGCGCAAGTACACCGAGGTCGGCGTCGGCTGGTACCCGAGCGAGCAGTTCATCCATATCGACACGCGCCCGACCGTGCACGACACCGCGTGGACGTTCCTCAAGGGGAAGAACCACTACCATCCGTACTGGGGCGAGCTCGCGCGACAGCCACAGCCCGCGCCCATCGTGCAGGCGCGACATAGCGGCGTGTAAGCTGCGCGCGTGATCACGCGGTTCGCACCGTCGACCACGGGTGAAGCGCACCCAGGTACGCTGCTCTCTGCGCTGCTCGTGTGGCTCGAGGCGCGACGGCGCGGCGGCGCGGCGATCCTGCGCCTCGAGGATCTCGACGTCACCCGGGTGAAGCGCGGCTGGGCCGGCCAGCTCGCCCTCGCCTGCGCGGAGCTCGGTCTCACGTGGGACGCCAGCGTCCTCCAGTCCTCGCTCGGCGCCGCGCACGAGGCCGCGCTCGATCGGCTCGACGCAGCCGGGCGCTTGTACCCTTGCGCGTGCAGCCGCGCCGACCGCACCGGCGGGCGCCGCGCTCCCGATGGCGGCTGGGCCTACGACAACACCTGCCGCGGCCGCGCGCTGACCGGCGGCTGGCGCGCGCAGAGCGAGCCCATTCGCCTCCGCCTCGACGACGATCACATCGAGCTCGTCGACGACGGTGGCCTCGATCTCTCGCAGACCCCCGCGCGCGACATGGGCGATCCGATCGTGCGCCGGCGTGACGGTGTGATCGCCTATCACCTCGCCGTCGTCGTCGACGATGCCGCCGCGGCCATCACCGACGTGATCCGCGGCCGCGACATCGCACCGTCCACGGCGACGCACGTGATGATGCAGCGCCTGCTCGACGCTCCGACGCCGCGGTATCGCCACCACTTCCTGCTGCTCGAGGCGGATGGCGCTGGCAAGCTCTCGAAGCTGCACGCGTCCCTGCCCTACTCGCAGCTCCGCATCCGCCGATCTCCCGAGGAGATCCTCGGCGCGCTCGCCCACGTCGCGGGGCTGCTCGATGCGCCACGCCCGTGCCGCGCCGACGAGCTGGTCCTCGATTGGTCACGGGTCCCCACCACCGATGCGACGTTCGCTCGTTGAGCCTCTCCAAGCTTCTCCGAGCCTCTCCGAACCTCTCGCCGCTACCGGAACGGTTCCTCGAGCGGGTTGCTCGGCCGCGTGACACCGATGATATACCGATTCTCGATGCATCGGCATATCGATAGTACCGATTCGTTTCAGACCGGTATATTGTCGGTACATGAAATGGCCGCAATCACCGCCGAGGATCCAGGACATGGATCTACTGCGTGATTTCGCGAAGATCCGAGATGAAGTCGATGGGCTCCCGTACTTCCACTGGGACGAGCTTCGCCATCGCAGCCCCCCGGCGGGACTCGACCTCCAGGCGTGGTGGACGATTCTCAAGGTGGCCCGCACCTTTGCCTACGTCGACGTCGAGCTCCGCGACGCCGCCGCGCGCCCGTTCCGGTTCGCGATGACCAACCAGCTCCAACGCCGGATCCACGAGCTCGATCGCGTGATGACCGGTGCGCTGCGACCGCCTCCAGGAATCCGAGGGGCGATGCGAGATACGTACCTTCTCGCCTCGCTGCGTGAAGAAGCGATCACGTCGAGTCAGCTCGAGGGCGCGGCAACCACACGTGAGGTCGCGATCGAGATGCTGCGCTCCGAGCGCGCCCCCCGCACGCAGGGGGAGCGGATGATCGCGAACAACTATGCGGCGATGCAGTGGATTCGCGCGCAGGTTTCAAGGCCGTTGACCCGCGACAGCGTGATCGAGCTGCAACGCATCCTGACCGATGGAGCGATCGATGTCGTCGACGGCTCGGGCCGCCTCCGGCACGCCGACGAGCGCATCACCGTACAGTCGGACGGTGAGGTGGTGCACATCCCCCCGCCCGCCGAGGAGCTCGAGGCCCGGATCGAGACGATGTGTGCGTTTGCCAATGCACCCGACCCACCGGGCGCATTCGTCCATCCGATCCTCAGGGCGATCGCGCTGCACTTCTGGCTGGCGTACGACCATCCCTTCGTCGATGGCAACGGTCGCACCGCGCGCGCGCTGTTCTACTGGTCGATGCTGCGGCAGGGTTACTGGCTCACCGAGTTCGTCACGATCTCGAGCGTCATCAAGGAGGCGCCCGCGCAGTACGCGCGCGCGTTCCTGTTCGTCGAGACGGACGAGAACGACCTCACGTACTTCTTCGAGCACCAGCTCTCCGTCGTCGAGCGCTCGGTCGCAGCACTGATCGAGTACCTCGAGCGGAAGCAGGAGGCCGCGACGATCGCTCCATCGATCGACGCCAACGAACGCCAGCTCGCGCTACTCGCGCACGCGATCCGCAATCCGTCCACCCAGTACACCATCGCCGGCCATCAGCAGCGTCATGGGATCGTCTACGACACGGCGCGCCTGGATCTGCACGATCTCGCGCGACGGCAATATCTGACGAAGAGGAAACGTGGTCGCGAGTTCGTCTTCTTGCCCGGCCCTCGCCTCCGCGCTTTCATCGCTCGAGGATCGCGTGAACGACCAGCTCGGTCTGGCCCGGGATGAGAAGAATCGCTTCCTGAGACGAAACCCGAGCGTGTAGGCTTTGCTTCGATGCCACTGCGAGCCTGGTTGCTGATCCTGATCACCGGATGCGGTGATGATGGCGTGCATCATCTCCCCGATGCGCCGCCGTCGACAGACGCACCGGCCGACAGCGACGGCTCCGGCCTCGTCTACAACTGCGGCACGTTCACCCAGGATCCCGGCTGGACGCTCACGGCAGGGTTCCATGCCGTCGTGATCGCCGACGCCACGGGGATGCTGTCCCAGCCGGTCGCCGCGACCGTGGCCGGCAAGGGCTACGGCGGGAAGATCTACGTCGTGAACCAGGGCGATAACACGCTGCGCGCGGTCGCCCCCGCGACCGGCACCACCGAGCTGGTGGTGGCAGCCGCGGGATGGCCCACGCCGCCGCGGCTCCTGACCACGATCAGATGGGACGCCACCTCCGTGTTCGACGGGAAGCTGTACGTCGGCGATCAGGGCGGCGACGGCGATGGGGACAGCACGATCTTCACCGTCGCGTCCTCCGGCGCACCCGCGCAGTTCGTGACGGGTCCTGGGCCCGGACTCGACGATATCTACGGCATGGCATTCTCGACGAGCGCGGCCTACGGCGCGAGCCTGCTCGTGACCGGCGACACCGACGGGGCAGGCGTCGACTGGGGGCGGTTCGATGCGGCCGCGACCGTCACGGCGTTCTCCGAGCTCGCCGGTACCGAGGGCATCGCGTTCGATACGACGGGAGCGTTCGGCGGCGGCCTGTTCGCGTCGCGCCCCGCGACCGGTGGCTATGCGGGGGATGACTCGATCAGCCGCGTGAATCCCGACGGCACCGCCGGGGTTCCGTTGCTCGTCGCGCGACCGGGTGTTCACGCGATCGCCTTCGCCCCGGCCGGCCCGTTCGGCGGGAAGCTGTATGCGGCGAGCTGGGCGAGCCAGGAGCTGTTCTCGGTGGATCCTTCGGGCACGGTCGCGGTGCTCGCGAGCGGCCTGCAGTTGACCAACTACGACGGCAACATCCTCGCGTTCTCGCCCGATGGCCGCGTCCTCTATGTCGCCGACCGGCTCGCGAACCGGCTCGTCTGCATCGAGCCGCTCTGACGGTGCAGGACCGGCGTCTCAGCGCCAGTCGACGCCGAGCTCGACGAGCACCGCGCGATCGCGGTACCCGGGGACCAGCTCGGTCAGCCCCTGCTCGAAGCGGAGGCCAGCGGTCAGGGGCGTCGTCGGAAACGCGATCTCGAGCTCGGCCGCCGCGGTCGCGCCGCCGCGGTTGACCGCCATCATGTTGCGGGTGTCGGCGAATCGCAGATCCGCCCGCAGCTGCCCGATCAGCGCGATCCCGATCACGCGCGCATCGAGCATCGAGTACCCCGCGCCGGCCGACAGGCCGATCGTGTCGACGGAGTCATCGGCGTTGCCGCCACGGCGCGTCCAGTCGATGCGCGCGGATGCGAACGACCGCTCCGAGACCATGTACCGCGCGGCCGCCGCGACCGAGGGCCGCACGCGCGCGGTCGCCGCGCCGTCGTCGAACATGCCGCCACCAAGACGCACGCCCAGCCACAACGGTAGCGGTGCGGGGGGTGGCGCGGTCGCGAGAGGATCGGCGAGCTCGGGGCCGGGCCGCGGTCCGGTGATGCCGAGCATCTTGTCGGTCATCAGCGACCGGCGCTTGACGTCGGGCGGGGGACCGTCGGTCTTCTCGAGCGCGTTGTCCTCGCGGAAGTCGACCTTCCCGTCCTTCGGCGGCGGTGGCGTGGCCGTCGCGCTCGACGCGTCGAGGTAGATCGAGCCGCGCGCGTAGGGCTTCACGGTGACGGTGCTCCGGAACGCCTGCCCGGCGAACGTGGCGGTCACGGTGTGGCTCCCGGCCTTGACCCACACCGTGATCGGCGTGACCAGCGGCTCGCCCGGCATCGCGTCGAGCTCCGCGGTCATGGCCTCGGGGCGGGTGACGATCGCGAGCTGGGAGAACTCGCTCTCGCGCAGCTGCTTCTTCACATCGCGCGAGACCCGCGCGACCTGAGCGGAGACGTCCTCCGGCAGCGCGACCTCGTCGCAACCGGCGAGGTGCAGCGCGGCGCGCGGCAGATCCTTCTTCTTCGCGTACACCGCGCCGAGGGTGCAGCGCGCGGCCGGATCTGGCAGCTGTGCGCGGAGTCCCGTGATATCCGACTTCGCGAGGGCCTCGCCGAGCGGGCCCGCCGAGGCCGGCCCGGCGGCGACCGCCGTGGAGAGGGCGGCGAACACGGCAATCCGACTGGTCGTCACGTCACTCAAGATGACACGGCGCGCGTAGGATGGTTGCGGTGTCTCTATCTGCCCGGCGCGCCGAGGTCATTCGCGTGTTCGAGCGCTATCTGACCGAGGTCGTGGAGCGCTACGACTTCTGCCCGTGGGCACGGCTCTCCCGCGAGGGCGGCGAGCTCGCGGTGGAGGTCGTGTGGGGAACGCCGACGGTGGAGACCTGGGTCACCGCCTGCCAGCAGCTGCTCGCTCGCCCCGAGACGCGCGTCGCGATGGTGATCGCACCGGAGCTCTCGATCGCATCGAACGCGCTACACGGCCTGCGCGCGGAGGTCGCGGCGTGCGTGCCCACGGCGGGCGTCGCGGACTTCCACCCCGAGGCCATGATCGACCTCACCACCCCGGCCCGGCTCGTGCCCTTCATCCGCCGCTCGCCGGATCCGCTGCTCCAGCTGGTTCCGTTCTCGTTCCTCGATCAGGTGCGCGGCTCGCCACCGTCCGCACACCTCTCGCATCAAGCGCAGATCCTCGGCGGTCGACCAGCGCCACAGCGCCCGGATGCCGCCGCACGGATCGCCGCCGCAAACCACGCCACGGTCAGCGCCGATCCGGAGGAAGTGGAGCGCACGCTCGATGCGATCGCGGAAGATCGCGCGCGAAGCTATGCGCGCGTCGGGATCACTTCGTCCCGCTGACGGTGATCAGCAGATTCGAGGTCGGAAAGCCGAGCGCCGCGGTGGTCCGCGGCTGCGGAGTCGTACATCCGGGAGCGCGCAAGTAGCTGGGCTTCGATTCGCCGAGGCTGTTGCCGCCGAGATAGAAGTACTTCCCTGTCCCGAGCGCGTCGGGCGAGAACACCTCGACGATCATCTGGCCGCCGGCGGGGATGGTCGCCGAGATCGGGACGGTCACCGTGGTGGTCGCGGTCGCCGCGGTGTTCGGAACAGCGAAGGTCGCGGCGACGATCGGCGTGATCAGCGTCGTATCGAGCTGCGCGGGCGGAGGGGTGACGTTGCCGGAGTAGGTGCCGATCTTGACCTGAACGTTCGGCAAGCCGGTCGCTTCTTGCACGCCGAACGAGACAGCGGTCGTCTGGTACGGCCCCGCGATGCTGTGATCGGCCAGCTTGAACACGCGGTACCAGCTGTTCTCCGCGGTGGTGCTATCGATGTTGTTGCCGCACGCGATCGAGCTCGCGGATCCGACCGTGGCGCCGGTGTTCTGGGACAGCGTCACCATCACCGGCGCGGCATCGATGTTCGCGCCGTCGATCATCGCGGCATCGGTGCCGCTATCGGACCCCTTCGCGTCGATGGGGGGCTGGTCGTCGCCCGTTCCCGAGTTCTTGCCCGCCGCCGCGCACGCGGCAGCGAACACGATGGTCGTGGCAAGCAACCGGCCCCTCCGCATGGCTGGAGCATACGCCGCGGGCTCGGCCGAGAGGAAGGAAACGACCAGGGCTACGAATCGGCGACGACGCCGCTCATCGGAACCCAGATCGTCTGGCCGGTGCTGCCGACCTCGAGCTCGTAGTAGCCCTGCAGCAGCTGGCGCACGGTGGCGGACTGCATCAAACCGTTCGGACCGGGGACGAGCACCCGGCCACCAGGTGGAATCTTCGTCGGAATCTCGCCCGCCGCCGAGGAGCCCGAGGCGCCGATCGACCCCATGCCGATGCCCATGATCGCGCCGCGCGGCTCGGCCTTCGCGGGGTTTGGCGTGGGCACCGGCGCGCGCATCGCGCCGGGGACGGGCGTGAGGTGCTTCTTGTCCAGCCCGGGCTGCGTGATCTCGTCCGGCGACTGCGGCACTTCGATCGGCGCGGCACGCCGCGCGACCGGCGGGAGCGACGGGATCGGTGGCGGGATCGATGCGGCCTTGACCCGAGGTGTGGTGTCCTTCTTCGGCGCCCCACCGAGCTCCCCGGAGACCGTGGACTGCGGCGGCCCCGGGGACCGCTTCGATCCTCCAAGCTCACCCGAGACCGCGGATTGTGGAGGGCCGCTCGGCGGCCGGATCTCGCCGGACGCCTGCGCGAGGATCGGTCCGCGGGCCGGCGGCATGCTCTCGGCGGGGCGCGGAGGTGCGGTCGGCGGGTCGGGCTGCACGGCTGTCATGCCGCGGATCGTGTCGAGCTGCGGCGTCTTCGGGCGCGCGTACTGGTTCGGAGATCCAGCGGGCGCCGGCTCGGCGACGGGCTCGTGGTGCTCGTGATGAATGTGGCCGGCGGGGTGGTGACCGTTGCCGTTGGCGCCGTTGTTGAACGGCATCTGCTGAGCCTGCGGGTTCGAATACTCGTTCGCCCACGGGTTGTGCTGCGGGATCGCGAGGTACGGCGCGCTGCCATCATCGGCGACGATCACGAGGTGGCCGAGCCGGATCAGCTCGACACCGAACACGGCGCCAGCGGTGGGGTTGTACGCGACGAGCTCCTCGACAATGCCCGGGAGCATTCCGGGATCGGTGACCGCGTACGGGGTCCCCGCCATCACGACACGGCGGGTGAGCAGGCGCGCGAGCATCCGCTCGATCGAGCGCGACACGCTCCGCAGCACACCATCGTTGACCGAGTCGAACGGCAGGCCGACGAACTGCGCGACCAGGAGGCCCGGGTCAGCACAGCGAACCTGCAGGGATCCGGACGCCCGGAGGCGAATGGGCTGACCCGTGTTCGGAATGATGAACTGCGTGGTCAGATCGAAGCCGACCTCGACCGGCGCCGTGAGCACGAAGAACGCGCTGACGGGACGCGTGGGATCCGGCGTGCGCCAGCGATGCCTGCCCGGGCCCAGACGATCGCCGACCATCCACGCAGGACACATGACGACCTGCTCGTCTTCCGAGCAGCTCACCTCGCACTCTGGACCGATGGGAAACGGCCAGGCGTAAACGAGGTGGTCAGACGCGACAGCGTCGCGCGCGATGACCGTCATCAAGTTCGAATACTACAGGATCAGGGAAGGCGGAGGATCGCCATGGAGTATTAGGTTTGAGGGTCACGCTTCGGCAGCCTCGGATGCTTCCTCGTCGGTCATGGCCACGGGGTGGATCCGTACGCGCCGGACCCGGCGCGGGGAGGCCTCGATGACCTCGAGGATGGTCCCGTTATCCGTTGTCAGCCGTTCGCCGGCCTGCGGGATGGCCTGTGCCAGGGACATGCAGAGCCCGGCGACGGTCGTCCGGTCCTTGCCTACGGGCAGGTCGAGGTGAAGGTCGCGATTGACCTTGCGGACCGAAGCCCAGCCCTGAACGAGGATCGTGCCCGCGGGCTCCCGGGTGAAGAACACCTCGGGGACGTCATCCTCGCTCATGATATCGCCGACCAGCTCCTCGATCAGGTCCTCCGTGGTGACCAGGCCGGAGAGCCCGCCGTTGTCATCGACGACGACCGCCATCTGGGTGCGCCGGCGTTGCATCTCGCGCAGGAGATCGAGCGCGCGCGTCGATTCGGGGACCTTGTGTGGCGGCCGCAGGATGTCCTCGAGCACGACCAGGCCCTTCTCCCAGGCGAGCGCGAGCACGTCGCGCGCGACGACGTAGCCGACGATGTTGTCGATGCTGCCGTCGTAGACCGGCATGCGGCTATGGCCCTCCTCGAGGATCGCGCGCTGCACTTCCTCGGGTGGTGCGCCACGGCGGATCGCGACCACGCGGGTGCGCGGCACCATCACCTCGGCGACCGTGACCTCGCCGAAGCCGAGCGCACGTGATGCGATCTCGCTGGCCCGCGGATCCACGGACCCGGTCTTCGCTGCCTCCTCGACGAGCTGCTGGAGCTCGTCGCGGGACAGCCGCGCCTCGGTGAACGTGGTCTTGTCGCCGAAGAACCGGAGAAACAGGTTCGAGAACGCGGTCAGCGACCAGATCACCGGTCGCATGACCTTCGCGATGATCACGAGCGGCCGCCCCATGATGAACGAGTACCGATCGGCGTAGCGCAGGGCGAGCGACTTCGGGACGAGCTCGCCGATCACCACCTCGAGGAACGTGATCATCACGATCACCACCACGAGCGCCGACACCGTGCCGAGGCCGATCGACTGGAAGTGCGGTAGCAGGTCGTGCTCGAGGCGGGCGCCGCCGAGCGCTGCCGCCGCGGTCCCGGCGGTGGTGATGCAGATCTGGACCGTGGACAGGAACCGCTCGGGGTTATCGCGAAGCGATTTCACCGCGAGGGCGCGCTTGTCACGGCGGCGGATGAACTCCGCGAGCCGGGTCTTACGCACGCTGAGGATCGCGATCTCTGCGCCCGCGAAGACGCCGTTGACCATCAGCAACGCCAACACGATCAGCAAGTCCGTACCCATGCGTGCCGGCGCGGAGCATACCGGATATGCTGCAGCCGATGTCGACGGGGGATCGCGGCAAGCCCCACGAACGCGGCGCGAGGGGCGATGCGGAGCGGCGCGCAGAGAGTCCGCCGCGCCCGAGCGACGACGATGGCGACGTCGACGAGCCCAAGCTGCTCGCGAAGCGGGTCGCGTACATCACACCGGAAGGGGCGAAGCGGCTGCGCGCCGAGCTCGACGAGCTGTGGCTGAAGGAGCGCCCGCGGGTGACCCAGCAAGTCGCGGACGCCGCGGCGATGGGAGATCGCAGTGAGAACGCCGAGTACATCTATGGCAAGCGCCGGCTGCGCGAGATCGATCGCCGCGTCCGGTTCCTGTCGAAGCGCCTCGACGTCATCCGGATTGTCAGCGAGCCGCCGAGCGATCCCAAGCGAGTGTTCTTCGGCGCGTGGGTCACCGTGGAGGACGATGACGGGGCGGAGAAGACCTACCGGATCGTCGGCGCCGACGAGAGCGATCTCGAGAAGGGCTTCATCAGCATGGACTCCCCGGTCGCGCGTGCACTGCTCGGCAAGCGCGAGGGCGAGGAGGTCACGATCAGGGTCCCGCGCGGCGACGTCGAGTACACCATCCTCGCGGTGACGTACTCGTCATGACCGCGCCCGTGATGGACTCGGTGCCCGAGCCGATCATCGACCACCCATCGCGCGCGATCGCGGTGTCGCTGCCGCGCGAGCTCGCGCGCTACGCACGGACCCAGCTGCGCTGGCGACACGGCTGCACGGTCACCCCCCTGCGCGATGGCGCCGAGACGTTCCCCGCGATGCTCGAGGCGATCGCGCGGGCCACGAAGACGATCTCGATGGAGACGTACATCCTCGCCGCGGACCGCATCGGCGAGCGCTTCAAGGCCGCGTTGCTCGAGCGCGCGAAGGCCGGCGTGGTGGTCCGGTTGATCTACGACGCCGTCGGCTCGTTCGGACTGCCCGCGAGCTACGTCGACCAGCTGCGAGCCGGCGGTGTGCAGGTCGTGGACTTCAACCCGATCTCGCCGTGGCGGCGGCGGTTCCGGCTCAGCCACCGCGACCACCGCAAGGTGATCGTCGTCGACGACCTCGTCGCGTTCACCGGCGGGCTCAATGTCGCAGACGAGTACGATTCGATGGCGAATGGCGGCGGCGGCTGGCACGACATGCACTGCCGACTCGAGGGGCCGATCGTGCTCGACCTGGCGCGCATGTTCCGGCGGACGTGGCTGCGGGCGGGCGGCGGAGCGTTCCCTGCGATCGCTCCGGGCTCGGTCGCACCGCCCGGCGACGGTAGCGCGTACACGCGGCTGCTCGACAACACCTTGCGCCGCCAGCGCGGCATCGTGCGCCGTGCGTACCTCCACGTGATCCGTTCGGCGCGGCAATCGATCCTGATCGAGAACGCCTACTTCTTGCCCGATCGCGGGATGCGGCGCGCCCTGAGCCGAGCGGCGCGGCGCGGCGTCGACGTCCGCGTGATCATGCCGGGCAGCTCCGACGTGCGCGTGATCGAGTGGGCGAGCCTGTACGTGGCGCGCAACATGGCCAAGATGGGCATCAAGATCTTCCGCTGGCGCGGTCCGATGCTCCACGCGAAGACCGCGACCATCGACAGCACGTGGTCGACGATCGGCAGCTACAACTTCGATTCGCAGAGCCGGTTCTCGAACCTCGAGGTCACGGTCGAGGTCCTCGACCACCAGGTCGCGCAAGCGCTGTCGAGAAGCTTCGAGCTGACGCTCGCGACCTGTGACGCCTATGACGATCAGTCCTGGCGCCAGCTGCCGTTCTGGAAGAAGGCGCTCGCATGGCTGTCGTTCCGGTTCCGCCGCTGGATGTGAACGTGAGGTATCTCGGCGCACCCTGCTTCGTCCCGCTACGGCCACTGCTCTAGAACGGAGCACGGCACACCGTAAGTCCATGTAATCACGCCTGGCATCGAAGCTGCTCTATCTCCTCCTGCAACAAGATGGAGGTAGCGATGTCCACCCACGATCTGACGGTTCGATTCCTTGGTGTTCGCGGTTCGATCGCGACGCCAGGTCCCGACAAGACCGCTGGCGGCAACACCGCATGTGTCGAGGTGACGGCCGGCGACACCCGGATCATCCTCGATGCGGGCACGGGGCTGCGGACGCTCGGCGACGAGCGCATGGCGAAGGGTCCGCGCCACTCGACGATCCTGCTGTCGCACCTGCACTGGGATCACGTGGCGGGCCTTCCGTTCTTCACGCCGATCTACGTGCCGGGGCACCGCGTCGAGATCGCGAGTGGTCCGAACGGCGTGATGCCGCACGACGACGCGATCCGATCGCTGTTCCGCGCGCCGTTCTTTCCGGTCGACTACGCGCAGCTGGCCGATCAGGTGTCGACGCGCGAGCTGCGGACGAACGAGAAGTTCACGATCGGCGACATCACGATCACCATGGCGAAGCTCAATCATCCCGATCCCGTCTATGGCTTTCGCCTCGAGCACGGCGGGCACTCGATCGTCTATGCGACCGACACGGAACACTTCTCGTGCGTGGATCCCACGCTCAAGAAGCTCGCGGCCGGCGCGGATATCTTGATCTATGACAGCCAGTACACACCCGAGGAGTACCCGTCGAAGGTGGGCTGGGGCCACTCGACCTGGCTCGCGGGCGCGGAGCTCGCGCGCGCCGCGGGCGTGCCGCAGCTCGTGATGTTCCACCACGACCCGAACCGCACCGACGCGCAGCTCGCGGCGATCGAGGCGGAGGCGCAGGCGCACCTGCCCGGGACGGTGGCGGCTCGCGAGGGCATGGTGCTCGTAGCGCGCGACGCGGAGCGCGCCGCCGCGGCATGACCACCCCCGTGCAGCGAGAGCGGAGCGGGTGTGCGATGCTGGTTCCTCGCATGAGCGAGCACGAGCAGCGCTTCGAGCTCCTGGCTGACCTCGGCGCGATGATCGCCGGCGAGGTCGAGCTCGATGACCTGCTCGGCACGTTCGCCGACCGGGTCTCGCGCGCACTCGGCGCGGACCGGACGACCCTGTGGTTGATCGACGGCGCGACCGGCGAGATCCGCTCGCGCGTCGCGAACCTGCCCGAGCTCGCGGAGCTGCGTGTCCCGCAGGGGCATGGTGTCGTCGGGCACGTGGCGGCGACCGGCGAGATGGTGAACATCACGGACGCCCAGAGCGATCCGCGGTGGGCCGAGGACATCGCGACGAAGATCGGGTACCGGACCACGTCGATGTTGACGGCAGCGATCGTACGACGACAACAGATCCGCGGCGTGCTGCAGGTGCTCAACAAGCGCGACGGTGACTTCACCGCGCGTGACGAGCAGTTCATCCGCGTGCTCGCCGAGCAGATCGGCCGCGCGATCGACTACACGACGCTACGCGGGGACGACGAGCAGCGCGGTCTCTCTCTGCGCGGGCGGTTCAACCACGTCATCGGGATCTCTCCGGCGATGACCGCCGTGTACGAGATGATCGTCCGCGCGGCACAGACCGATGCGACGGTGCTGCTGCACGGCGAGACCGGCACGGGCAAGGGCTTGCTCGCGCGCGCGATCCACGTCAACAGCGCGCGGCGCGACGCGCCGTTCGTGCACGTGGACTGCACCACGCTTCCGGCCGCGCTCGTCGAGAGCGAGCTGTTCGGCCACGAACGCGGGGCGTACACCGGCGCCGACAGCCGCGTCATCGGCAAGGTCGAGGCGGCCAATGGAGGCACGCTGTTCCTCGACGAGATCGGCGAGCTCCCGTTGCTCCTCCAGGGCAAGCTGCTGCGGTTCGTCCAGGAGCGGAAGTTCGAGCGGATCGGTGGGCGCGAGACGCTCGATGCCGACGTCCGGATCGTCGCGGCGACGAATCGCGATCTGCCGGCGATGGCGAACGCCGGGCAGTTCCGCAGCGATCTGTACTTCCGCCTGCGGGTGGTGGAGATCGAGATCCCGGCGCTGCGCGAGCGCGGCGGTGCGGACATCACCGATCTGGCGTCGCACTTCGTCGACCAGTTCGCGCGTCGGTATCGCAAGGGCCAGCTACGGCTCGCGGACAACGTGAAGCCCGCGCTTGCCGCGTACGCGTGGCCCGGCAACGTGCGCGAGCTCGAGAACACGATCGAGCGCGCCGTGGTGCTCACGCAGGGCACCACGATCGGCGTGAAGGACCTCGCGCTCGAGCCGCGCCGCACGGTCCTGGTTCCCGGCGCGAGCGACTCGAGCATCGGGTTGCCGGCGTTCTCGAGCTCGACCGCGATCGCGATCCCGCCCGTTGCCGAGCCCGACGCGATCCAGCTCCCGCCGGGTCTCGAGCTCGAGGAAGCGGAGCGTCGCTATGCGCGGGCGATGCTCGAACGAGAAGGTGGCAACCAGTCCGCCGCGGCACGCGTCCTCGGCATCAGTCGGAACAAGCTCGCGCGGCTCTTGCGCGGGTAGGTCCCGAGGCGGACAGTGGGTAATGGCACAGGTAAAGGCAGTTCCGGAGGGATTCACCACGGTGACTCCGCTCCTCAACCTCAAGGATGCTGCGGCCGCGATCGAGCTCTACATGAGGGCGTTCGGCGCCGAGGTGCTGAGCCACCACACGACGCTCGACGGCAAGATCATGATGGCCGAGCTCAAGATCGGAAACGCGATCGTGCGTGTCGCCGAAGCGATCAAGGATTCACCGACGCAGTGCGCGCTCCAGCTCTACGTCGACAACGCCGACGCGTGGTGGGCGCGGGCGACCGAGGCGGGCCTGTCGCTGGTCGTGCCCCTCCAGGACATGTTCTGGGGTGACCGGATGGGCGTGGTCCGCGATGACTTCGGCACCTCGTGGACGATCGCGACGCACATCGAGGACGTCTCGCCCGACGAGCTCCATCGTCGCGCCGCCGAAGTCGCGCTGAAGTCGAAGTAGCGACCTACTGGATCTCGCCGACGCCCGCGCCGGCGAACGTGACGTGCTCCCACTGCCCGACGGTCGCCGACAGCGGGTCGAGCGGGACCGCAACGGCCTGGAGCTGGGTGCCGGTCCACTGGAGTCGGAACAGGCCCGACGTTCCGGCGACGACGCCCTCCTGCGCGAGCAGGATATCGCCGATCAGCGGCTCGACGTTCTTCGCCGTCGCGCCGAGCAGCCGGCTCGTGCCGTAGTTGACGCCGAAGAAGTTCTCCTTCGGCGTGACCAGGTCGATGTCCTCGACGTTGACGCCGAGCGGGTAGCTCTGCGTGGCGCCCGCGAGGTCGATCGACCACAACAGGCCCTGCTGCTCGGCGCCGACGATGATCTTGCCGGAGAGTGGCCCGTAGCGAACGGGGACATTCGGCACGACGATGAGGCCTTCGAGATGCACGCCGAGCGCGGCGATCCGCGTGGGCACGCCCGCGGGCGTGACGCGCCAGACCTCGCCGGTCGTGGTCGCGACGATCAGATCGCCGTTGAAGATCCCGGTTCGATCGACGTACAGCGAGCCGCGCATCAGGCCGTTTCCCGTCCCGGGGAGCGTGACCCACGGGTTCTGGATCGTCGAACCATCGGCCGAGATCCGCACGATCTCGCCGTCGAGGCCGTTGCCGGTGAACAGCGTGCCGACCTCGATGTTGCCCGGGTTGCCGGAGCGCGCCGTGGCGATCTTCACCTCGTCGGTGAGGCCGGCGTAGGTGGAGAACGCGGCGTGGCTGCCGTCGAACAGGATCCTGTCGAAGTTCTGCGGCACGCCGCCCGTGCCGTAGTTGACCGAGAGCACGAGCGAGTGCGTGGGCTCGTGGAAGTCGATGCCGATCGGGGTGTTGAACGCGGTGGAGATGGCGACGAGCGTGAGCGTCGGCGGCGGGCCATCGTTGTGCGCGTCGATGTAGTTCGGCACGCCGTCGTGATCCCAGTCATCGGTACCCTCGACCGCATCGGTCAAGCCGTCATCATCGCTATCGAGGTCCTTCGCGTCGGGCGTGCCGTCACCATCGGTATCGCGCGCCGGCATGTCGTACCGGCCCTCGACCACGTCGGGGATGCCATCGCCATCGAGGTCGTCGAACGCGCCGTCGGAGACGGTCGCCCCGTCGTCCGCGCCACCATCACCGGAGTTGTCGCCCTCGTGGCGCTTGCAGCCCGTCACCGCGACGATCAGCACGATCCCCGTCAGAAGCCTCATGGACCGACGATCCCCCGCCGTCGACAGGAAAGGCAAGATCTACCTGAGGGTCAGTCATCCACCTACGCGACGCTGGGCGTCGTTTCGCGTGTCCCGACCCTCGTGGGGCGTGCAAATTTGCCTCGCCGGGTAGCGGCGGGCTAGCGTCGGGGGATGAGGGCCGCGCTCGCTATCACGCTCGTCGCAAGTCTCGCCGGGACCGCTCTCGCCGACGACGGCGAGACCTCGCGGATGGACAAGGGCACGATCGGCATCGGCCTCATCCTCGGCGAACCGACGGGGATCTCCGCGAAGCTGTACCTGAAGGATGATCAGGCCGTGCAGGCCGCGGCCGGCTTCGCGTTCGTCGGCGGGGGCCTCCACGTCCACCTCGACTACGTGTTCCACCCCTTCATCCTGCAGTCGAAGGAGAGCTTCGTGCTCCCGTTCTACTTCGGCCCGGGCGTTCGCGTCATCGACTACCGCGACGGCCGCGACACCAGCTTCATCGCGGTCGGGCTGCGCGCCGTCGCGGGTCTGCTGTTCGACTTCAAGAACGTGCCGCTCGACGCGTTCGTCGAGGTCGCGGGGGTCCTCGAGTACGGCTTCGCCGATGGCGAAGGCGCGGGGCTCGCGATCAACGCCGCTGCCGGCGTGCGTTACTACTTCTGATGGTCGACGAGCTCGTCGCGGACACCGCGGATGGCGTGACGCTGCGGATCGATCGGCGGCGCGCGGCCGGCGAGCGCAGAGGCGTGGTGGTGTGCCTGCACGCGATGATGACCGATGGCCGCTACTTCGGTGCGCGACGCGAAGGCTCGTTCGCCGCGACGCTCGCCGCCGCGGGCTTCGACGTCCTGGTCGCCGACTTCCGGGGACACGGCCGCTCGCGACCACCGAGGGCCGGTCCCGATGACTGGAGCTTCGACGACCTCGTCGAGCTCGATCTGCCCGCGATCGTCGCCACGGCGGCGGGAGAGTCTCGCTGCGCGCCCGAGGAGCTGGTCCTCCTCGGCCACTCGCTCGGAGGCCTCGTGACAACCGCCGCGCTCGGCACCGGGCGCATCGCCGCGCCCCGCCTCGTGCTGTTGCCGGCCACCAGCGTGTGGCTCCTCGGCGTGGACGGCGCACGCCGCCGCCGCGCGATGATGGCGGCCTATCGCCACGTCGCCACGCTGCTCGGCAAGGCGCCGATCCGCGCGCTGCGCCTCGGCACCGCCGACGAGGCGAAGACCTACGTCCACCAGCTGACCGGCTGGGCACGGGCCGCGCGCTGGACGAGCCTACGCGGCGTCGACTACACCGCTGCCGCGGAGACCATCACCGCGCCGGTGCTACCGTTCGTCGGCGCCGGCGACTGGATGTGCAGGTCGGCCGATGCCCGCGCGTTCACCGGTCACCTCGCGTGCACCGCCGAGCTCCGCGTCGTGGGCCGCGCGCACGGCGACGCGATCGATCCCGATCACTTCGAGCTGTTCACGCGCTCCGAGCTCGCACCCCTGTGGCGCGAGCTCGCCGCGAGCATCGCGCGGAGGAGTTAGCCGCGGCTCACTGCGCCGGGCCCGGCGGCGGCGGCGGCGGCGCCTCGAAGCTCACGAACGCCGCGATCTTCGTCTCGGTCGCGTCCTCGACGTGATCGCGGCCCTGGGTCGCGCTGCGAGCCCGATCGAGGTTCGTCACGACGAGGTCCGCACCGATCATCGTCAGGATCAGCACGTTGGTCTCGAACTTCATGACCGCGAGGATCACGTCGGTCGCGCGCAGGTTGAGCTTCGCGACCAGGCTTCCGAGCGCCACGATGATCAGCACGCCCGACGTGATCATCACCGTGACGTACATCTTGCGGACCTTCTTGATCGCCCGCATCGCCTCTTCGTCGTCCATCGGCTTCGCGAGCGCGAACCCGGCGCGCGCGAGCAGGCCCTGCCCGATCATCACCCCGAGCACGCCGGCGATGAACCAGCCGCTGCCGGTGAACTGATACGGCACGATCAGGATCACGTACGCGAGCAGCGCGTAGAGCGGCGCCGCCATCACGATCAGCCAGCCCGGCGCGGACGCCCCGGGGAACAACAGCTTGATCACGAGCGACGCGCGCACGAGCCCCGGCATCAGCGAGATCGCCTTCGGTGCGAGCTGGAGCATCGCCAGCATCGCGAACATGAAGGGCATCAGCACCTGCTTGTAGACACCCTCGAACCCGAGCGCGAGCATCGCATCGCGGTTCATGTTGCCGATGCCCTCGAACACGGTGCGCAGCGGATACAGGAACACGACGAACGGAGTGATCATGAACAGCAGCCAGCCGTAGAACAGGCGGCGCCGTTGCTTGCGCCAGTTCGCCCAGTCCTTGAGCTGGGTCCAGCACACGTAACAGAACACGCCTTCGGCGAACGCCGGCGCGAACTTGACGAAGAAGATCGGCATCCACCTCGTCGAGCGCAACGCATCGGTCACACCGACGATGGTCAGCGGGATCAGCGTGCACGCGACGAGGAACAGCACCGAGCGCCGCCACGCGAGGAAGCTCTGCAGGTTGATGTCGTGGATCGGCGGCGACGCCTGCGCGAGCGCCTCGCGCTCCTCCGGCAGCACCTCGTTCGGCTCGATGCGGAGGCGGAACGCGCGGCGCGCGGAGATCTTCAGGAAGCTGACGAACTTCGTGTACGGCGTCTCGAGCGCTACCGGTTCCGCCCACGCCGGCGGTAGCTGCGTGCCACCGGACGCGGTGTACTGGCTCGGACCCGACGCGACCGGACCCGACGGCATCTGCGGCATGCCGGACATCGGGCCCGCCCCGGCCTCTCCACCTGCCGCGTACGCCTGCGGCGATCCGCCGGGATACGGCTGCGTCGGACCCGACGCGCCCGGTGCGTAGACCGACGGTGCACCGGACGACGGTCCGCTCGCCGGCGGCGCAGCGTTCGGTTGCGTCGGACCGGACGGGCTCGGCGCGTACGGCGACGGCGCACCGGACGACGGTCCGCTCGGCGACGCCGCGTACGGCGACGGCGCGTACGGCGACGGTGCAGCGGGTGGATTCGTCGATGGCGCGGCGGGTTGCGGCGCGTACGGCGATGGCGCTGCAGCTGGATTCGTCGTCGGCGCGACCGCGGGCCTCGGCGCGTAGGGCGACGGAGCGACCGCCGGGTGGGTGGCGGGCGGTTGCGACGGGCGCGCCGCGGGACGCTGGCTCGCCGTGGGTGGTGGCAACGTCGCGCGACGCGGTGGCAGCGGAACGCCGGCGAGCGTCGCTGGAGGCGTAGGCCCGTCGGGTGGCTTGCCCGAAGGAGGATCTCCACCGCCATCCGAAGTCATTGGCGGCATGGTAGCGAACTCGGCCGGGTAGATCGCGTTTCGGCGACACGGACCCCAGCGTTCTTTGCTGGTCCTGGTCGGCGCGTTCGCCGGTCAGATCCGCGACAAGGCGCTGGTCTCCGACGTGCTGCTCGTGTTCGTGCACGCGCACATGGCGGTTCGCATCGTCGGCGATGGCCACAAGCGCGAACGGGTGTGTTCTATCACTGACTCGGTCACTGGAAGCGGTAGCCGAGGTGGATCGCCGGAGACGCGGTTAGCGTCAGTCCTCGATGTTCGGAGCATCCCCGGCGTCGGATTGGCGCCAGCGGCCCAACCGTTGGCGCGACCTGTCAAGACGATCGTCGGGGGCGATCGCAGAGTGGATACATGAATGACTCGCAGCACGAAGCCCAGCCGCTCACCAGTCGAATGCTCCACGCGCTGCTCGCCTTCCTCGACCGGCGGCCGGCGCTCTGGCTCGCCCTCGGGGCGCTCCTCCTGGCGATGTCTCAGCTGCGTTTCGGGATCGGCGCGCTGGCCTGGGTGGCCCCCGTGCCATTCCTTCGCTACAGCCGGAACGCTGCGGGCTGGCGTGGTGGGGTCGCGCTCGGCGCCGCGTCGTTCATCGGCTGGACGTTGGCCGTGGCGAAGATCGCGACGGCGCCTCTTGCGATCTGGATGAGCGTGCTGTTCTCGGCGCCGATCGCGCTGGCACTCTCGATACCCTACTTTCTGGCGCGGCCGATCCGACGTCAGCTCGGAGAACGCAAGGCGGTGATCGCGTTCGCGGCGCTCATGGTCGCCGGCGAATGGACGCTCCACGCCGTGCTCCCATTCGGCGTATGGGGCGACGCCGCGAACACTCAGATCGGGCATCTCGCTCTGCTCCAGCTCGCCTCGGTGACCGGCTTGCATGGCGTCAGCTTCCTGGTCTACCTGGTCGCAGCGAGTGCGGAGTCCCTGCTCGCCGCGCCGTCGCGCCGGCGGGGGGCGTTCGCCGCCGCGGTGGTCGTGCTGGTCGCGGGCGTGGTGGTGTTCGGCGAGGTGCGGCTCGCCGTCTCGTCGGCGCAAGGCACCGAGCAGAGCCGAGTCGCGGCGGTCGGCACGGACTCGACGGTTGGCATCGGTCCGCTTCCCGACGCCGAGACCCGTGGCAAGGTCGAGGCTGGCCTGTTCGATCGCACGCGCATGGCCGCGCGGGCGGGCGCATCGCTGGTCGTGTGGACCGAGGCGGCAACCATGGTGTGGCCCGCCGACGAGGCCGCGTTCCTCGCGCGCGTTGCCGACCTGGCCCGTGACCAACGTGTGGTGATCGTCGCCGCGTACGTCATGCCGATCACCGAAGCGCCACTCACCTACCGGAACCGCTATGCGATGGTCACCGCCGACGGCTCGATCGCTCACGTCTACGACAAGCATCATCCCGTGCCCGGAGAGCCCGCCATCGCCGGCACCACTCCGATGCCGCTGTACGTGCACCCCGAGCTCGGGCGGATCTCCGGAGCGATCTGCTACGACTACGACTTCCCGCGGCTTGGCCTCGCCCACGCTGCGCTCGACCTCGACCTCGTCGTACTCCCTGCGTCCGACTGGCGTGGCATCGACCCCATCCACGCCGAGATGGCGGCAATCCGTGCCATCGAGGGAGGAGCTTCCATCGTGCGCTCGACGCGGTTCGGGCTGGCGGCCGGATTCGATTCCTACGGGCGGCTCCGGGGTTCGCTGAGCAGCTTCGACGGGCCCGAGCGTGTCCTCGTGATCAGTCTTCCGCGGCGTGGGATCGCGACGATCTATGGGACGATCGGCGACGTGTTCCCCCTCGGGTGCAGCGTATTGGGGATGGGAGCGTTTGCCCTCGCGTTGCTGCTGCGAACGCGCTGGTGTACGACGGGAGCGTGGCGGACACGGTTCTCTCGATCGCCAGCCGAGCCGTCGTCGAAGCCTGCGAGCACCTCGGCCTCGACGGCGACGCGCTCCTGAGCCAGGCGGGCCTGCGTCGCGACGACGTCTTCGATCCCGACGCGCGCATTCCAGCGGCGCAGGCCGACGCCCTGTGGCAAGCCGCGTACGTCCGCAGCGGTGATCCTCACCTCGCGCTGCATGCCGCCGAGGCGCTGCCGTTCGGTGCATACAAGGTGGTTGACTTCCTCGCCGCGCACAGTCCGACGATCGGCGAAGCCTACCGGCGGATCGCGGCGTACTTCCCGATCGTCGACGCGCGTGCCGTGCTCGAGGTGTCAGCAACCGCCAGCGGCTTCGCCCTCGAGATACGCACGCGCGATCCTGGGATGGAGCTACCGGCGCCGGCACAAGAGTACTCGCTCGCGGCGCTGGTCACCCGGGCCCGCTCATGTGCGGGCCCAGACTGGGCGCCAGATGCGGTGGAGATGGCCTTCGACGCGCCGAGCGATGCCGCTGAGCTACGTCGGGTGTTTCGGTGCGAGCTCCGCTTCAACAGCGCGACGGCGCGGCTGGTGTGCGCGAAGTCTACCTGGGACGCGCCCGTCACCGGCGCCGCCCCCGCGCTGCTCGCGGTCCTCGAAGACCACGCGCAGCGCCTGCTCCGGGAGCTTCCGCCGAGCGACGACTTCGTGAGCCGAGTGAGGCGCGCGATCTCGAGCGAGCTCGGACACGGCAACGCCTCCACCGCGCGCATCGCAAAAACGCTCGGCACAAGCGAGCGAACGCTCCAGCGCCGGCTGACCGAGAGCCAGCACACGTTCGCGAGTCTGTTCGACGAAGCGCGCGCCGCAACGGCGAAGGCCCACCTCCGAGATCCCGCGATGTCGCTCGCCGACATCGCCTTCCTGCTCGGGTTCGCCGACCAGAGCGCATTCACGCGCGCGTTCCGGCGATGGACCAACGACACGCCATCCGCGTTCCGCAGGGCCCTGGCACGCTGAGGCTGCTCTCATCACGGGGCCGAGTACCGTCGATCTTCTAAGGTGCGTCGAGCGCGAGCTCGGAGCGAAGCCGCGCGAGACGCTCGCGGATCGCATGACGCGCCTCGTCGGGTGCGAGGATCTTCGCGTGGCGACCGAGGCCGAGCACCCACTGAGTGACCCACTCGAAACCATCGCAGTCCACCAGCAACTCCGCGGAGCCGTCGTCTTGCATCGTGATCTCGCCGACCGGCCAGTTCGCGCCGATCCGGGTGACGGCGAGTGGAGCGAGCTCGATCTTGACGGTCACAGAGTCCGCGGAGGGGACATAGAGGCGATCGCGGCGGTAGGCCTCCAGATCGAACCCGGCCGGGCGCTCGAACTTCGTGCCCGTGGTCTCGAGGGCGGCGATGCGATCGATGCGGAACGTGCGCACGTCGCCGCGCTTGTGGCAGTAACCCACCACGTACCACTCACCGGCATGGTGGACGATGCCGTACGGATCGAACGGGCGGCGCTCCACCTGGGCGCGCGACGCGGCCGCATAGTCGATCTCGACGCGCTCGTTCTTGCGCGCCGCCGAGACGAGGGTCCGGAGGTGGCTCGCGACCGCCGCATCGGGTTCGGCGACCACGGTGCTCGTGACGAGGCTCTCCGCCTCTCGCGCATCGCGGCCGAGCGCGGTCAACAGCTTCTTCTCTGCGCCCTGCATCGCGGCGTCGAACGGTGCGATGCCACTCTCGCGGAGAGCGCGAATGCCCAGCAGGAGTGCGGCGCCTTCAGCCGGCGTCAGACGCAGCGGGCGGGTCAGACGATGCGCGAGGTCGACGAACACGCGGCCCTCGTCCACAGACACGAGCAAGTACTCGCCCGGATCGCCATCCGGCGGACCGACCTGCGAGAGCAGCTCGAGATCGGCCAGCATCTCCTCCCGCTCTGCTCCAAGCATCTTCGCGAGGGCATCGACCGAAACGCCTTCTGGGTGCTTCGCCACGTACGGGACGATGTAGAGGAGACGACGCAGCTTCTGCGAGACATCACGCATCGGCGACCTCGGCGTAGTGGACGGTGATCGCGGCGAGCTCCTCGGCGATCCGCGCACGCAGCTGGTCGCCGCGCTCGATGCGAATCGCACCCTTTGCGGCGAGGATCCGCGTGGCGGCGAACTCGAAGTTTCCGCAATCGAAGGTGATCAGCAGCCGGTCACCATCCTGGCGCTTGACCGCGCTCGGACCGAAGTCTTCGTTGCCGACCTCGGCGGCCTCGGGGGAGAGCGCGAGCTGGACCTCCTCGGGCGGATCCGTGGTGAACGTCCACGGGGAGCGCTGCGCGTACGCCTTGACGTCGAAGCTCGCGGGGCGCTCGAAGTCGGGCGACTTCGGCTTTGGCGCCTGCACCGCCTCGTGCATGCGGTCGACGCGGAACGAACGGACTTCCTTGCGAAGGTGGCACCAGCCAACGGCGAGCCACGCACCTTCGCGATAGACGAGCGCATACGGATCGAGGTCGCGCGTGGACAACATGCCGGTCGCGGCGGCCTGGTACTTCAAGCTGACGCGCTTGCGCAGTCGCGTGGCGGACTCGAGGGTGGCGTAGATCTC
>JAYVLW010000518.1:0-4794 GCA_043759315.1 Myxococcales bacterium | reverse complement strand
CACGACCAGACCGGAGGGGACGACGGCAAGAGCGCGGGAACGCCCAGCTACATGGCCCCCGAGGTGCTCGACGAGCGAGCCGCTACCGCCGCGAGCGATCAGTTCAGCTTCGGGGTCACGCTGTTCGAGGCGCTGTACGGCGTGCGCCCCCACGAGGGCCGCACGCGGGACGAGCTTCGCGAGACGGCCAAGCTCGCAGCCTCGGCGCGGCCGGCACGATCGAGCCCGCACGCCGAGCCTGTCGTCGATGCGAACGCGCCGACCGCGGTGCCCGGGAGCCGGCGCACGACGGCGCCGCGCAGCGAGCCGGTCATCGATGCGAACGCCGCCACGGATGCTGGGCCGGGCGCCGCCGCATCCGATGCCGATGCCGATGCCGATGCCGATGCCGATGCCGATGCCGATGCCGATGCCGGTGCCGATGCCGATGCCGCATCCGATGCCGGTGCCGATGCCGATGCCGATGCCGGTGCCGATGCCGGTGCCGGGCGTCGCCGACCTCTGGTCCGCAGCCCCGCGACCGGCGAGGGCTCGGGGCGCGCGGCGGCGGCCGCGAGCGTGCTCGCGCGGACCTCAAGATCGATCGAGCGTACCGCACGCGCCGTGCGCTCGGCCCCGCCGGGATGGCTGCATGCCATCGTCGTCCGCGCGCTCGCGGCGGATCCGCTCCGCCGGTTTCCGTCGATGGCGGAGCTCGCCGCGGCGCTCGGTCGTGATCGCCGCCGACGCCATCGCGTGATCGGGCTCGTCGCGGCAGGCGCGCTCGCCGGGGCAGCGCTCGGTGTGTTCGCGTTCCGCCACCACGCCGCCAGCGACCTGTGCGGCGGCGCGATGGATCGGCGCGCGACGGTGTGGACCCCGGCGACGGCGGACCAGGTCCGACGATCGCTCGGCACGGCGGCCTGGACGGCGAAGGCGATCGATGGCCTCGAGGTCACCGCGGCGCAGTGGGAGTCGAGCTATCGCAAGGTGTGCGAGGCCACGCGCGTGCGCGGCGACCAGTCGGACACGTTGCTCGACCTGCGGATGCGCTGCCTCGATCGGGCGCTCGACCGGTTCTCCGCGCTGACCGTCGCGCTGTCGGCTCCGCTCGATGGCCCGGGCCGCGCGGAAGCCGCTGGGGCCGTCGCCGCGCTCCCGGACCCGGCGGCATGCGAGGCGCTCGTGGATGCCGCGGAGCTGGCGTTGCCCGTGGATCCGGCCGCGCGCGCGCGGGTCACCGGCGCAGAGCACACGCTCGATCGCGCGTGGGCGGCCTACGAGCTGGGTCACTACGCCGCGGCCGGCGAGACGCTGAAGGAGCTCGTCGACACGGCGCAACTCGGGGCGCCGGCGCTGCATGCGAATGTCCTCCTGCTGGACGCCGCGATCGAAGGACGCATCGGCGTACCGGCCGCCGCGCGCGCCCTGCTCGACTCCGCCATGATCGCCGCGGCGGCTGCGCACGCGCCCGAGCTGGAGGCGCGGGTGTGGGCGCGCCTGCTGCGTCACGAGCTGTTCTCCGGTTCGCCCGCGCACGTGATCGAGTGGGCCCCGTTCGCGCTCGCGGCCGCGGTGCGCGCGGGTCACGAGGGCGCCGAGATCGACGGCATCGTCGGCGAGGCCATGCGCGACGCGGGGAACCTCGGTGGCGCGCGCGTGCGCCTGGCCCGCGCACTCGCCTCCAAGGACCCGCTCCGCGGCGAGCAGAGGGCACTGCTCGAGATGAATGCCGGCGCCGTGGAGCTCGCGGCCGGCCTGCCCGGGGCCGCCGAGGCAGCGCTCGGGCGCGCCCTCGTGCTCGCGCGCGGCGCGCTCGGCGAAGGCCACCCGACGCTCGCCATCTACCTCGACAAGCTCGGCGCCGCAGATCGCGCGCGCGGCCGGCTGCGCGATGCGCTCGCCCTCCACGACCAGAGCCTCGCGGTGCGCACCGCGGCGTTCGGCAAGGCGGATCGCTCCGTCGCCACGAGCCTGCTGGGCCGCGCCCGCACGCTGCTCGAAGCCAATCGCCTCGACGAGGCGAACCGCGATGCCGCCGCCGCGCTCGAGCTCCGGACCGCGGCGTTCGGCGCGGCGAGCCCGCGCCTCGGCGAGGTCATCGCGCTCCAGGGCGACCTCGCCGTCGCGGCGGCCGACCTCTCGACCGCTCGCGATCTCTATGGCTCCGCCGCCACGATCGACCCTCGTCTCGATCTCGTGGCGCGTCGCGCCGCCGCGGGCGCGATCGTCGCGCTCGACGATCTCCCGACCAGCGTCGACCCGTTCACCATCGATCGCGCGGCCGCGCTCGCCGTCCGGGTCCCCCGGCTGCCCTCCGAACAGGGCCGCGCGCTGGCGTTCGCGCTGCGCGCGCGCGTCTCCGGCGCGGGCCCGTTCGATCCAGCGCTGACCCTGCCGATCGCGGAGGCGCTGCTCGCCATCGGCGATCGCACCGGCGCTCGCGAGCTCGCCACGCGCACGCTCGGACAGCTCGGCGACGAACCCTCGCGCTCGCGCGACCGGGCCAAAGCGCTGATCGAGCGCTGATCGAGCGCGTGATCGCGGCGCCCTAGCTGAGCTCTTTGCGGATGTTCGAGATGACCTCGGCGTAGCTGGTGCTCTCGACGACGAGCGCCATCTCCGCCGTGTACCGCGACACGAGGTCCTCGCGGTTGCGTGCCAGCGCATCGCGCCGTGCGTTGTGCAGCGTCAGGAACGCCCGCTCCGCGTTGACGAAGTACTGGGTGACCTTGAGCACGGCGCGCGCGATCGAGATCGTGACCGACCGCGACTGATCGCTGAACGTGAACCTTCGGCCTTCGCTGTTCATGATGTCGAGCGTGACCTGACCGACGGCATCCACCCCGGGCGCCGCCTTCTTGGTCTGGAGGTCCGCGCCGACATAGAAGCCGGTGAGCTGGAGGCTCTTCAGCGACTGGTACTCGCGGGCGTACCGGTCGAGCATGCCGCTGAAGATCGCGTCGACCACGCCGACGCCCTTGCCCTCGACGTCGATGGTCTGGTCGCCCTCGAGGACGGTCAGCTTGCAGGTCGTGGTGTAGTCGGCCTCCTCGACAGACAGCCGTCCGAGCTTGAGCTCGAGGACGTTCGCGCCGAGAACCTTCTTGATGAGCTCCTGGTGGGGCGGCTCGTGGATCGTGAGGGTCACGGACCTAGTCTAGCGTGCCCGCGCGGTCCCGCAGCGTGATCTCGATCGGTAGATCCCGCGCGGACTTGCGCGACTCCGGACCGTGCCAGCGTCACAGCTCTTTGCCATAGTGTCCGCCGTGTCCGCCCTGGTCCAGATCAAGCGCCACGTGACACGCCTCAAGGGCTGTACGGATTGCCGGGACATGATCGGCCCGGTCGTCACCGGCACGCCGGTCGTCTCGCCCGTCATGCTCGTCGGTCAGGCGCCGGGAGACAAAGAAGGTCCCGCCGGAAAGCCCTTCGCATGGACCGCGGGCAAGACGATGTTCCAGTGGTTCGCGTCGCTGGGGATGAGCGAGGAGCAGTTTCGCGCGCGGGTGTACATGGCCGCGGTCTGCAGGTGCTTCCCGGGCAAGGCAGAGAAAGGTGGCGACCGCGTGCCGGCGCCCGACGAGATCGAGCGTTGCAGCCGGCACATGGCGAGCGAGATCCGGATCCTCCAGCCGCGGCTGGTCATCCCGGTCGGCAAGCTGGCGATCGCGCAGCTCGTCGGCCCGGAGGTCGCGAAGGACCTCCAGCTCAAGGCCATCGTCGGCACCGTCCAGCGGGTCACGCTCGCGGGCCACGAGCTCGACATGATCGCCCTCCCGCATCCGTCCGGTGCCTCCACGTGGCATCGCACCGAGCCGGGCAAGACACTCCTCGTCCGCGGCCTCGCGCTGCTCGCCCAGCACGAGGCGTGGCAGTCCCTCCTCGATCCGCCCGCGCAGGTGATGCCCACACCATCGGCCACCGCTCCGTGATCGCGCCGGTCGCGAAGCTGCTCGCGGAGCTGGTGGGATTCCCCACGCAGCAGGCCGGCCCCGAGCGTGGCGCCGGTGACGAGCGCGCGCTGTGCGAGCACCTGGCGCCGATGCTCCGCGCGCGCAACGCCGACGAGGTGATCATCGGCACGGCACCGCGCACCGACGGTAGCCCCGGCGCCTACGTGTTCGCGCGCTGGGGCACCCCGAAGCGGATCATCAACGCGCACGTCGACACGGTCCCCGCGAACGCGGGCTGGTCGCGCGATCCGTGGACCGCGCACATCGCCGATGGCCGCCTGTATGGTCTGGGCTCCGCGGATACCAAGGGCGCCATCGCGGCCACGTTGGTCGCGCTCGAAGGCGCCCAGCCGCGCGACGTCGGCGTGCTGTTCTCCGGCGACGAAGAAGCGGGCAGCGAGGTCATGCACGCGTTCCTGACCACGCCGCTGGCCGCCGCGATCAAGGAGGTCATCGTCTGCGAGCCCACCGCGCGGGTCGCCGGTGTCGCGCATCGCGGCGTGCTCGCGCAGAAGGCCACGCTCCTGGGCCCCGGCGGTCACTCGTCGAAGGCCGATCACATGCCGAAACCTATCGCGCAGCTCGCACGCCTCGCCGTCGGCCTCGACGATGCCGGCCGCCGACGCGTCGGCGATGGGCCCGCGAACATGACGGGCACGTGCCTCAACATCGCCGCGCTGCACGGCGGGGTCGCGTTCAACGTCATCCCCGCGCGCGGCGAGCTCGAGTGGTCGCTGCGGCCCTACCCCGGCTTCGATCGCGCCGCGTGGGATCGCGACGTCGCCGCGATCGTCGCTGCGATCGATCCGGCGATCAGCGTGGTGACCGAGCTCGAGCACGAGCCATTCGCGTGCGATGC